>JBKHJQ010000084.1:0-8246 GCA_046538055.1 Actinomycetota bacterium | reverse complement strand
GTTCTTCACCGAGCTTGACCACCAGCGCCGGCTCTACCTGGGCTCCGGAGCTTCGATCATCGTCCTCATCCTGGTAGGTCTGGTCGTCGCACCCCAGCTCATCGCCGCCGAGAGGGAAGCCGGGACCTACGACTTCAGCTGGTCGCTACCCATCCCCCGGTCCGCCACCGTGGTGGCGTGGCTGGCGACCAATGTGGTGGTGAGCGTTCCGGCCGCCGCCGCTGCCCTGTGGGTGGCGGCGTGGCGCCTCGATCTCTCCCTCTCCCCCGGCTGGGTGCTCCTGCCCGCCGGGCTCCTCGTCCTGGTCAGCGGAACGCTGATCGGATACGCGGTGGGGCACGCCATACCCAATCCCAACATAACCCAGGTCGTAGCCCAGGTCCTCGCCTTCGGGATCCTCGGGTTCACCCCCGTCACCTACCCGCTGGAGAACCTGCCCGCCTGGCTGGGTTCGCTGCATGAGGTCCTCCCGTTCTATCACATGGGGGTGGTGATGCGCCACGGGCTGTCGGAGGGGACAATGACGGCCACGGCCACATCCTATGGGGTCCTGGCCGCCTGGACCCTGGGGCTGGTGGGGATGACCGCCTGGGTGGTGGGGAGGCGGCGGTGAGTGTCGAACACCCGACTCCTCGCGTCGGACCGGCCCATTGGTGGGCGTCGTACCGGGCGATGCTGCGGTGGGTCCTGGCACAGCACCGCATCCTCTTCTGGATGGTGCTGTTCAGCCAGGTGCTGATGGGAATAGGAGCCGCCTTCATGTACCGGCTCTATCTCGGGCAGCTCGACCCCCTGGTCGCCGCCTACCTCGTGTCGGGAATCCCCGCCCTGTCGATCATCCCCGTCGGTTTCGTGATGGTTCCCATCCAGGTCATCGGTGAGAAGTCCCGCGGCAGTCATGAGTTCACGTGGTCATTGCCCGTCCCCCGTCTGGCGCCCGTGGCGGCCGTCTTCACCGTGTACGCCACGGTGGCCATCCCGGTGGCGGCGCTCTCCACCGCGCTCGCAGCCTGGCAGTTCGGAGCCTCCCTCCAGCCCACGCTCCTGGCGCTTCCCGCCGCCCTGCTGGTATCGCTCATGGCCACATCGGTCGGATACGGCCTGGCCATGGCCATCCCCGAGCCACGTATCACCAACCTGATCCTCAACGTGGTGATCTTCGTGGTGCTGCTCTTCTCTCCCATCGTCATCCCCATCGAGAGGTTCCCGGACTGGGCGGCGACGGTGCATCGTGTCCTCCCCTTCTTCCACATGTCCAATCTCGTCCGCGGCACGGTCACCCAGGGCCTGGCGGTCGAGCTGTGGGCGTCTGCAGGGGTGCTCCTGGCGTGGACGACTGCGGGATGGGCGGCGGTGGTGCGTGTCGTCACCCGCCGGCCGTGACCGAGCAGAGTGGCCCCACCGCCCGGGCGCCGGGATGCATCAGCCGGCGCAGGTCCGGAGGAGGGGCAGGCCGAACTGCGGGAAAAGGCGGCCGGCCTCGAGATAGGTGGTCGTCTCCGATACGAGGCCTCCGGTGCCGCCCACCACCACCAGGGCGAAGCCCCGGTGGCGATCACCGTCAGCCCGGTACTGGGCCAAAGCGGGCTGGCCGTTGGCGCCGGTGAGGACCATCCGGTCACCACGACAGGCGTCGCTGCTCCGCATCAAGGCTCCGGTCGCCTCCCCGCCCCGGAGCCACCACGGCACCGGAGGCATGGACATGACTGCGTCCTCGGTGAGGAGGGTGACCAGGCGATCTATGTGACGCTCGAACGCATCGATGTATCGCTCCAGCAGGCGCCGTTGGTCGGCGTCGCCGGCCCGTTGCCGGGGCGGAAGATGCCGGAGGGTCCCGATGTCTCTGTCCGGTGATCCGGCCGACCTGGCGGCCCAGCGGGAGAGGCGGCCGGCCCCATATCGGTCGCCAGCATCCGCCGATCTGCCGCTCGCAACATGTCGATGCAAACGTTGGTGGCGATGGTGAAGAGCCAGGTCTTCAGCGAAGCACGCTCGTGGTCGTACCGCTCACGGGCCAGGCACGCAGGTAGGTCTCCTGGACGGCGTCCTCCGCCTCGAAGGGAGAGCCGAGCATCCGGTAGCAGTATCCAACCAGCTCCCGGCGATGAGCCTGGAGCCGATCGGAGAAGGCCATGGCCGGGGGCGGTTGTATGCTGCGCAACTGCCCTCGCCGGGGCCTGGGCGTCCGATGGTAGGCGACACCAGACCCCGTGACCGCCCGCTCACCGGCGCCGAGCCTGCAGGAGCGAAAGCGCGGCCGCTCGGGCCGATCGAAGGGGATCGGGCGTTCCCCTCACACCGGCGGTGACGATCCCCCCTTCCAGCAAGAGGAAGAGCTGCTCCGCAAGCTCACCAGGATCGGGCAGGTCCGCCGCTTCGGCCTTTTCACGCAGCAACGACCGGACACTCTCTTTGTCCTCGGCCACCACCGCTCGGGCGGGATGATCCCTGTCCGGCAGCTCGGCGGCAGCGTTCAGGAACGCGCAACCGCGGTGGCCGGGTTGAGAGGCCGATTCTATATACGCATCGAAGACCGCCAGGATCTCCTCGATCGGCGAGGAAGCCTTGCCCAGATGGGTGTCCAGTCGGCGCAGCCAGTCGTCATGCCGGGCACGCAGGTATGCGGCCACCAGACCATCCTTCGATCCGAACTGGTTGTAGAGCGTCATCTTGGCCACACCGGCTTCTGCCACCAGGTGATCGATTCCGGTGGTCCTGATCCCCTCCTGGTAGAAGAGACGGTCCGCCGCCTGCAGGAGTCGCGTCCGAGCAGTCACTGCCTTGATTATACCGATCGTTCTGTCTAATATCAATAGACAGAACGGTCTAGCCAACAGGAGGAGGACCCACGCCGTGACCGCTCGCATCCTGCGTTCCCCGTTCGGGGCCCGGCTCTGTTCCACCCGCTTCTACCGTCCGGCGGAATTGGATGGGCCGGGAACGCTCCAGATACTCGAGTTTCGGTGCGTTCTTCGCCACGGCCACCGGGGTCGCCACGAAGTGGAGATCGTCCAGGGAAGCCAGGACCTCGGCTGACACACCCGTCGGGCGCCTCGTAGGCGGGCGCAACGGCTAGCTTCGCTCGGGATGAACCCGCCTTCCTGCTCCGCCTTTCTGGTGGTCCTCCTGCTCGTGGGCGCCTGTGCCGGATCTCCCTCGGGGTCCCCCAGCACCGACGCTACCGACGCTACCGACTCCGCCGGCACCACGGCCCCGGCGTCGCCCACGCCACCTACGCCGCAGTCGTCTTCCATCTCTTCCACATCGGTCCCCGCCACCGTACCGGTCTCGACGACCTCCACGGAGGCAGCCATGCCTCCCACCGCGGAGGAGTACCGACCGGGGAGGGAAGCCACCCTCTATGTGCCGCCGGACGGGGAAGAGCTACCCCTGGTCGTGATGGTGCCGGGGGGAGGATGGCGGACGGCGGACCCCAGTGGGCTGGCCGGGTTGGCGGCCACGCTGGCCGAGTCCGGGCTGGCGGCTCTCACGCTGGAGGTGGGCGCGGCGGAAGATGGAGTCACTTACCCGACCCCGGTGGAGGACATCCTGTGTGGAGTCGGCTACGGCCTCGATCTCCTTGGCCGAGGGGGATACACCCCCGGACCCGTCATCCTGCTGGGACACTCCAGCGGAGCCCACCTCGCCTCCCTGGCCGCGTCGACCTCCATGCAGGACCTGCCGGAGTGCGATCACCCTGCCGCGGTCGCCGACGCCCTGGTGGGCCTGGCGGGCGTGTACGACGTCACCCGTCTTCCGGCGCTGGCCTACCTGCTATTCGGCGCCCTGCCCGAGGAGACGCCCGAGGCGTGGCTGGAGGGGAACCCGCTGCTCCGGGCCGGTGACCGACCCGAGGTGCCGGTGCTGCTGCTCCATGGACAGTCCGATCCCCTGGTGCCGGTCTCGTTCACCCAGGACTACGCGGAAGCACTGAGGGAGGCGGGTCACGATACGACCGTGGAGCTGGTTCCGGGTGCCGACCACACAGACATCTACTCGGCGTCGGTGTCGGGGGACGTCATCGTCGACTGGATCGAGACGATGCCCTCGATCGGCGACGGGTAGACCTCGCATCGAAGGAGTCAGTAGACCTGGGGGCACCGCCCGTTGCGGGAGGACCCTTCTCCACTCAGTGCTTGACCTCGATGCCTCCGAAGAGGGCGATGGCGCTCACGTCCAGTCGGGGGGCACCGGGCTCCAGATGGTCCTTGCTGGTGGCGTTCTCGAAGCCGCCGAACAGCGGGAACCCCGACATCGCCACGTTCCATCCCTCCGGGACGATGATCTCCACCCCACCGAAGGCGGTGAAAACGTCGAGCGACGCTCCCTCCGCCGGTACCGCTCCCCGCAGGTTCACCTCCGCCCCCCCGAACACGGCCGAGACGGATCCGCCGGCGAAGTGCTTGGAGTTGCTGGTGATGTCGGCCCCCGAGAACATCACGAACTGGGACACCCGATCGGCATCTGTGGCCTGACGGGTGCTCCGGGTCCGCCCCAGGATGAATGCCAGACCGACGCCGATGAGGATGGCGGGCCACACGAACTGCCACAGGTCGACCTCCACGGCCCCCGATGTGTCGAGCAGGATGACCACCGCCACGACCAGTATCACGAGGGGCACCACCCAGTGCCGGGGATTGGCCACGTACATGAGGGCGGCCCCCAGAACCAGGACCAGCGGCCACAGAGCCGCGATGATCTCCCCCGCCTCCACCACCCCGCCTGCGTCGAGGGCCAGCAGCACCCCCACCGCCACGAGCACGGTCCCGATGAAGAAGCGTCCGTAGTTCATATCCCTCCTCAGGGCCTTCCGACCCCCGATCGCCCGGGGGCCACCAGCATATCCGCATCGGCCGGGCCCCGGCCGATCCCCTCCCCCGCTGCCGGGCACGGTCCTCGCCTCATTTGCGCAGGTGAGCCCGCCAAGAGTTGCTGATGGGCATCCGGCGATCCTGATCGAAGGCCCGGGATGTGACCTTCACACCGGGAGGGGCATAGCGCCGGACCAGCTCGGCGTCGTCGATGCGACCCAGGACGAGCTCCACCAATTCCGGGTCGTGACCGGCCGACACCATGTCGGCCGGATCCTGTCCGTACTCCACATAGCGCTGAACCAGGTCGTCCAGGACCTGATATGAGGGGACGCCCAGGGCTCGCAGGCGATGGCCGGCTCTAGAGCGGTCTACCGTCGGCGATGGGAAGACCTTCCCCCTGCCGTTGCGCAGGTCAGCCAGGGCGTACACCAGGGTCTTGGGGCAATCCTTGAGAGGAGCGAAACCCCCCGCCAGGTCCCCGTACAGGGAGGCAGCTCCGATGGAGATCTCGCTCTTGTTGCCGGTCGCCAGGACCAGATAGCCCCGTTCCTCGGCGAAGTCGCCCAGGACTGCGGCCCGGGCACGGGCATAGGCACGCTCCCGGGCGGCCGTAGCCGTGGCATCCTCGCTGGCGCGGGGCTCGGAGATGCCGTCGCTCGACTCCACCGCCATCTCCTCCAGCTGTATCCCCAGATCGGCGGCCACCTGCCGAGCACTCTCGCTCTCCTGGGGGGGAGTCTCGGGCGACGGCATGGCGAGGGCCAGCACCCGGTCCGCCCCCACCGCATCCACCGCCAGGGCGGCGGTCACGGATGAATCGATCCCTCCCGACAGGCCCAATGCCACCCCTTTGTAGCCATTGCGCTCCACGTAGTCCCGGAGGGTGACCACGATCGCCTGCCACACTGCCGCGACATCGGACTGCCGGTCGGTCGTATGCGTTGCCCGGATGCCGCCGGGGCGGAGGGTGGGACGGGTGTGGACGTTGTGGACCGCACCGGAGACGGGACGGGGTGGAGCCACGGGCACCTCGATAACGAACCTGTCCTCCTCGAACTCGCGACCGCGGGCCAGGAGCGCCCCGTCGCCGCCCACGACGATGGACCCGCCGTCGAAGGCCAGCTCGTCCTGGCCGCCGACGAAGTTGACGTACACGACCGGGAAACCGTTGCGCACGGCCACGGCCCGCGTATTGGACAGACGGCCCTCGGCCTTTCCCCGGTGGAAGGGCGAGGCGTTGGGCGCCAGCAGGATCCTCGCCCCGGCCGCCGACTGGGCCTCGGGAGGGCCATCCGGGGACCACAGGTCCTCACAGATCGCCACTCCGGCCACGACATCTCCGATCCTCCACGTCAGGTCCCCCCGGGCGCCGGGGGCAAAGAGGCGAGCCTCGTCGAAGAGGTCGTAGGAGGGAAGGAGAACCTTGTGGTACTTCCCGCGTACCTCCCCATCGCAGAGCAGGGCGGCGCAGATGGCCACGGTGCGATCGCGGGTGTCCCAGGAGCGACGGGGAGGCACCCGGTCCACCGTCCCCACCACCGTGGTAGTCCTCCCCGATCGCCCGGCCAGGTCGTCCAATGCCTCGGCTGCCTCCGCCACGAACGCCCTATGCAGCACGAGGTCCCGCAAGCCGTAGCCGGTGAGGGCCAGCTCCGGCAGCACCAGAACCGCCGCCCCCTCCTCCTCCGCCCAGTCCATGGCAGCGGCGATACGCGCCGTGTTCCCCGCCAGGTCGCCCACGCGGTTGGGAATCTGGGCGATGGCCACACGCAGGGTGGACTCCTCCACGGTCGAACTCCTCGGTAGGTGCCGTCCCGGATCGGAAGCAGAGCGATGTGATGGTGCCGTTGCCTGCTCATCGTAGGCTGTGCTCCGGTCCTCACGTTCTCCGACCACGACGGACAGCCGGACTTGGCGGCGGGCCGTTCCAGCCGCTACTGCCTCGGCGAAGGATAGGGTGTGCTGGTGGTCGCCAGCAGCTCGCCGCACGCCCAACCGGTCCAGGAGACACTGGCCACCCTGGAAGTGGATCCGGAGCGGGGACTCTCCACCCGGGAAGCCCAGGCGCGCCTCCGCCGCACGGGACCCAACACGGTCGGGTCCCAAAGGGGGATCCAGGCACACCGCATCCTCTGGCAGCAGCTGAAGAGCGTGGTAGTGGGACTCCTGGCGGTGGCGGCCGGCGTCGGCTTCGCCATCGGCGAGGTCATCGAGGCGGTGGCAGTCCTGGTGGTGCTGATCGTGAACACGGCAGTGGGCTTCGTCACGGAGCTGCGGGCAGCCCGGGCCATGGAGTCCCTCCAGTCACTCCTGACGGTGATCGCCGAGGTGGAGCGTGACGACCGTCGGGACGAGATCGACGCCGAGGGCCTGGTGCCGGGCGACATCGTGGGCATCGAAGCAGGCGAGCGCGTCCCCGCCGACCTGCGACTGTTCGAGGCTGAGGATCTGACGATCGACGAGTCGGCCCTGACGGGGGAGAGCCAACCCGTGCCCAAAGGCCCGGAGCCGGTCGCAGAGGATGCGCCGGTGGCAGACCGAACCTCGATGGCCTTCATGGGGACGGTGGCGGCGACCGGGAGGGGACGGGGAGTGGTGGTCTCGACAGGACGGGACACCCAGCTAGGTGGTGTGGTGGAGCTGACCGAGGACACCACGCAGCGCCGCGCCCCTCTCCAGGAGGGCCTGGACATCCTGGGCAGGAACCTGAGCATGGGGGTGGCGGCCGGTGCCCTGGTCCTGATGGTGATTGGGGTCCTCCGGGGCCAGGACCTGGTGGAGGTAGCGGAGGTGGCGATTGCGATTGCCATCGCGGTGGTTCCGGAGGGCCTCCCTGCCGTGGCCACCCTCACGCTGGCCGTCGGAATGAGGAGGATGGCAGCGTCCGGGGCTCTCGTCCGGCGTCTCCCGGCGGTGGAGACGCTCGGGTCCACCACTGTCATCTGCTCGGACAAGACCGGAACGCTCACCGAGAACCGCATGGCGGTGAGGAGCACCGAGATGTTCGCCGGGGAGGGCCTGCTCTGGGAGTCGGCGGCCCTCTGCAACGACGCAGATGTGGACGAGGACGGGGACCCGGTGGGAGATCCCACCGAGGTGGCGCTCATTCTCGCGGCCGAGAAGGAGGGTCTCGACTGGCGGCGGCTGCGGGAGGCCTCTCGGCGGGAAGCCGAGTTCCCTTTCGACCCCGCCACCAAGCGGATGGCGGTGGTGGTCGACGGTGTGGTGCACGCCAAGGGAGCCCCGGAGGTGATGATCGACCCGAAGGCGAATCCGGAGCAGGCGCGGATCGCCGACGAACTGGCCGCCGACGGGCTCCGTGTCCTGGCCATTGCCCGGGGTCCCGCTCCCGGAGACGTCAGTGAGGAGGAGGCCATCTTCGGATCGCTCGACGTCCTGGGGGTGGTGGGCATGGAGGACCCACCGCGGCCC
>JBKHJQ010000083.1:0-8257 GCA_046538055.1 Actinomycetota bacterium | reverse complement strand
GCATCGACCCGGCGCTGGAGCTGGCCGGCGAGCTGGCCCGCATCACCGGGCTTCCCCTCCTTCCGGTGCTCAGGGCGCCCTTGTGGGGGCGGGTTCGGGCCGGCCATGCCCATGGTTTCGCTCCCCGGTTTCGCCTCCACCGGAGCCCGGGGCCGGTTCCGGTGACACTGGTCGACGACGTCATCACCACCGGATCGACGCTGGTGGCCGCGGCTCGATGCCTGCCGGGGACGACGTCGGCCGTCACCGCCACCACCTCCGCCCGGGTGGGAGTGGGGGCCAAAGGCCCAACTCCCGAAGGGACTAGTCTCCCGGATGCCGGTCTGCATATGGAGTGAGAACTTGGAAATAACGGTTCACGGTCGCAACGCGGCGTTGTCGGAAGAGGATCGGGTGGCGGCCGAGGAGCGGATGGCGCACGCCGCACGGGTGTTCGAGCAGGCGGTGGAGACGATCGACGTGGAGATCGAAGAGGAAGCCAATCCCCGTCAGGGTGATGCTCGCTACCGGGTGGAGATCACTGCCTTCGCGGCCGGTCGGGTGGTGCGGATCGAGGCGGCGGCCGGGGTCATCGAATCCGCGCTGGACGACGCCGTCGATCGGCTGACCAGGCAGCTACGACGCCTCAAGGAGCGTCTCATCGATCGCAACCGGCGGCCGGAGCCCGCCCCACCCGAGCCCAGCGCCGAGAGCTCCCAGGAGATTGTTCGGGTCAAGCAATTCGTAATGAAGCCGATGACTATCGAAGAAGCCATCCTTCAGCTGGAGATGCTCGGCCATTCGTTCTTCTTCTTCCACAACGCCGAAACCGACCGTCAGAGCGTGCTCTATCGGCGCCGCGACGGTCGCCTGGGTCTGATCGAGCCTGCGTGAGAATCCCATGAGCACAGTACTGATCGTCGACGACGCGGCGCTGTTCCGCGCCGCCCTGTCCGCGGCCGTGAACGACGCCGGATTCGAGGTGGTCGGCTCGGCCGCCGACGCCATGTCGGCGATAGCGCTGGCGAAGGAGCATCAGCCGGACCTGGTCCTGCTGGACATACTCATGCCGGGGATGTCGGGCCTGGAGGTGGTCTCCACCCTCAGGTCGGAGTCGCCCAAGTCGGCGGTGGTGCTGCTCACCTCCTCGGAGTCATCCGAGGACCTGCTGGCGGCGGTGAAGGCCGGCGCCCGGGGTTATCTCACCAAGGACACCCCGCTCGAGCGGCTGGTCTCGGCACTGCGAGACATCGAAAGCGGTGGTGCGTCCACTTCCCCCGCCATGGAGGCCAAGCTGTTCGAGATCGTGGGGCGGCTGCTGCGCACGCGGGAGGTCGCCTCCTCCCGCGAGCCGGCCCTCACCGGACGAGAGATCGAGATCCTCCGGGAGGTCTCCGATGGGCTCACATCCCGGGAGATCTCCGACAAGCTGTTCATCTCCGAGAACACAGTCAAGAACCACATCCGCAACATCCTGGACAAGACGGGCCTGGGTTCCCGTCACGACGCCGTCCTGTACGCGATACGTGAGGGTTTGATAGACCCCTGAGCACCGGTAATGGGTGGTGAGTGGTGAGTTATGGGTCCCGCCTCTCGTCTGGGCGGCTCCTCTGCCTGAGGTCTCGGCGTCGCGGTTCCAGACAAGGACTGGGCTGGCCGTATCCGTGGTGAAGAGGGATCAGCTCCTGACGAGGTCAGTGGCCCAGGACCCAATACTCACCACTCAGCCCTCACAAGGGTCTAGGGCTAGATGGCAGTGTCCGGTACACTGTGACCCCGATGTCCCTCTTCTCCAAGCTCCTCAACATGGGCGAGGGGCGGAGCCTGAAAACGTTCCAGGGGATCGTCGAAGCCGTCAATGACCTCGAACCGGAGTTCGAGGTGCTCGACGACCAGGCTCTCGCTGCCAAGACCGCCGAGTTCCGCGAGCGGCTCGCCAACGGCGCCACCATGGATGACATCCAGGTGGAGGCATTCGCCACGGTTCGGGAAGTGGCCAAACGCGTCCTGGGCCAGCGCCACTTCGACGTTCAGGTGGTGGGCGCCGCCGCCCTCCACGCCGGAATGGTCGCCGAGATGAAGACGGGGGAGGGGAAGACCCTCGCCTCCACCATGCCGGTGTACCTCAATGCCCTGGAGGGAAGAGGTGTTCACGTGGTGACCGTGAACGACTATCTCGCCTCCCGGGACGCCGAGTGGATGGGCAGCATCCACCGATTCCTGGGCCTGGAGGTGGGCCTGATCCAGGCGGGCATGACCCCCGACGAGCGCCGTCCCGCCTACGCCGCCGACGTCACCTACGGGACCAACAACGAGTTCGGATTCGACTACCTGCGGGACAACATGGCCATGCGGCGCAAGGACATGGTCCAGCGCGGGCACCACTACGCCATCATCGACGAGGTCGACTCGATCCTGGTGGACGAAGCCCGGACCCCGCTCATCATCTCCGGGCGGCTGGGCGACTCCGCCAAGTGGTACAAGGACTTCGCCCGCATCGCGGCCCGCCTGCAGCCCGACGTCCACTACGAGGTGGACGAGAAGAAGCGCCAGGTCCTGGTCACCGAGGAAGGGGTGGCGGCGGTGGAACGGGCGGTGGGCGTGGAGAACCTCTACGACCACGCCGCCGTGGATCTGGTCCACCACCTCGAGTCGGCCCTCAAGGCGAAGGAGCTGTACCACCGTGACGTCGAGTATCTGGTGGATCACGGCGAGGTGAAGATCGTCGACGAGTTCACCGGCCGGGTCCTGGAGGGGCGCCGCTACTCGGAGGGCCTGCATCAGGCCATCGAGGCCAAAGAAGGGGTGGCGATCAAGGCCGAGAACCAGACACTGGCCACCATCACCCTCCAGAACTTCTTCCGCCTCTACGACAAGCTGGCGGGAATGACCGGCACCGCCGAGACCGAGGCGGCGGAGCTGGCCCAGATCTACGGGCTGGAGGTGCTGGTCGTGCCCACCAATCTCCCCGTCGCCCGGGCGGACCAGCCCGATCTCGTCTACAAGACCGAGGAGGCCAAGTTCCAGGCCGTGGTGGATGACGTGGCCGAACGCCACGCCCGGGGCCAGCCCGTGCTGCTGGGAACGGTGTCCATCGAACGGTCCGAGATCCTCGATCGGCTCCTCGACAAGAAGGGGATACCGCACGAGGTGCTCAACGCCAAGCACCACGCTCGGGAAGCCGAGATCATCGCGCAGGCCGGTCGGCCCGGAGCCGTGACGGTGGCGACCAACATGGCCGGGCGGGGCGTCGACATCATGCTGGGCGGCAATCCGGAGGGTGTGGCCCGCAGCCAGCTGAAGCGCGAGAACGTCTCAGCCGACGATCCCGACTATGAGGATCGCCTGCACGAGCTGACCAAGAAGTACGCCGCGGAGATCGCTCCCGCCAAACAGCGGGTGATCGACGCCGGGGGACTCTACGTCATAGGGACGGAGCGCCATGAATCCCGCCGGATCGACAACCAGCTCCGGGGCCGGTCCGGACGCCAGGGCGACCCGGGGGAGTCGCGCTTCTACCTCTCGCTGCGGGACGACCTCATGCGTCGGTTCCAGGGTGAGCGGGTGGAGACCATCATGGATCGGCTCAAGATCCCCGACGAGATGCCCATCGAGCACAAGTGGGTCAACAACGCGGTGGAGCGGGCCCAACGTCAGGTGGAGTCCCAGAACTTCGAGATCCGCAAGAACGTCCTCAAGTACGACGAGGTGATGAACCGCCAGCGGGAGGTGGTCTACGACTGGCGCGCCTCCATCCTCGACAACCAGGCCGGAGACGAGCTGGTGGACGACTGGATCGAGCATGTCGTGGCGGGAACCGTCCTCGACGTCGTGGGGGAGTCCCCTCCTTCCACCTGGGATTGGGAGGAACTGGACCGCGAGCTGACCCAGATCTACCCCACCGAGCTGGGGCCTGAGACCTTCCAGGGAGGCAACGCCGACGATCTGGCGGATGCCGCCGTGGAGGAGGCCCTCAACGCCTACGACGAGCGGGAGAAGGAGCTGGGCACCGACACGCTTCGCCAGGTGGAGAAGTCGGTGATGCTGTCGGTCATCGACAACAAGTGGCGGGATCACCTCTCCGACATGGATTACCTGCGGGCCGGTATCGGCCTGCGTGCCATGGGCCAGCGCGATCCGCTGACCGAGTACCAGCGGGAGGCCTACGACATGTTCCAGGATCTGGTGGAGTCCGTGAAGCGGGATTCGGTGCGCTACCTGTTCCACGTTCAGCTCGCCCAGGAGACCGACACTGCCACTGCCACCACGGTCACCTCCGCCGCACCCGCCCGGGTGGCAGCCAACGCCTCCCAGCCGCAGCGGCGGGAGCCGGTGACCGCCGACAAGGTGGGGCGCAACGATCCGTGCCCCTGTGGGAGCGGCAAGAAGTACAAGAAGTGCCACGGCGCGGTGGCCTGACTCCTCCTCATGGCCGAGCTGACCCTTCCCACCCCCCAGTCCCTGCGTGAGCGGCTGACCGCCGCCCGCCAGTTCCTGGACCTCGACAACAAGACCGTGGAGCTCCAGGAGCTGCGCCAGCAGGCGTCCTCCCCGGACCTCTGGGACCACCCCGACGAGGCCCGGGAAGTGTCCCAGAAGCTGGCCCGATACGAGGAGTTGTTCCAGACGGTGACGGAGCTGGAGCAGGCCATCGAAGACGCCGAGGTGCTGGCCGAGCTGGCTGAGGAAGCCGATGATCCCGATAGCCGGGCGGAGGCGGAGGCCGAGCTGCGCAGGGCCTCCGACGAGCTCGACCGCCTGGAGCTCGAGTCCCTCTTCTTCGGCGAGTATGACGATGAGAACGCCATCCTCACCGTTCACGCCGGGTCCGGCGGGGTGGACGCCCAGGACTGGGCCGAGATGCTGGTCCGGATGTATCAGCGCTTCCTGACCGACGAAGGGATGTCGGTGACGGTGGAGGACTGGACGGAGGGCGAGGAGGCGGGCATCAAATCGGCCACTCTCACGGTGCGGGGCAAGCGGGCGTACGGGATGCTGGAGTCCGAGCGTGGTGTCCACCGCCTGGTCCGCATCAGCCCCTTCGACAGCAATGCCCGCCGCCACACCTCCTTTGTCGCCGTCGATGTCGTCCCCGAGCTGGAGGACGTGGATCTCGACGTCGAGGTGCGCGACGACGATCTCCGCATCGACACGTATCGCAGCCAGGGGGCCGGTGGCCAGCACGTGAACAAGACGGACTCGGCGGTGCGGATCACCCATCTCCCCACCGGTATCGTCGTTCAGTGCCAGAACGAGCGCTCCCAGCTCCAGAACAAGACCCGGGCGATGGCCATCCTCAAGGCGCGCCTGGCGGAGCTGGCCCGCCAGGAGCACGCCGAGCACATCGATTCGATCCGGGGTGAACAGGGTGAGGCGGCCTGGGGCAACCAGATCCGCTCCTACGTCGTCCAGCCCTACCAGATGGCGAAGGACCTCCGAACCGACGTGGAGGTAGGCAACGTGCAGGGAGTCCTGGACGGGGACCTCATGCCGTTCGTGGAGGCGTACCTCCGCTGGCGCCGCTCCAGTGCCGAGAAGTCTTCGTAGCGATCGCTACCACGTTCTACATTCTCGTCTCTCGCTGACCCGGACCCCCTGAGACGCGGACCGTGCCGGCGGGACCCGCGGTGAAGAGGCGGCAGAAATGCCCGAGGTTCAGATACCCAGTACCTAGAACTCAGGAGGCAGTACCGGCTTGGGAAGGACGGGTTCATCGGCTCCGAAGACTAGGGATATGGGGAGCCAGCTAGTACCGTTCCCTAATCCCTCAATGTGCCGGGCGGGTCTGGCACACTGGAGGCTCCCGTCATGATCCGACTCGAGGATGTAACCAAGGTCTACGAGGGCGGCACCGTAGCCGTGCGCGACGTCTCGCTCGATATCCCCAAGGGCGAGTTCGTGTTCCTCGTCGGCCCATCCGGGTCGGGCAAGTCCACTCTCATCCGCCTGATGCTGAGGGAGGAGGGCGTCACCCGGGGGACCATCTACGTGGCCGGAAAGGACATCACATCATTGCCGGCGTGGAAGGTCCCCTTCCTGCGGCGGTCCATCGGAACCGTCTTCCAGGACTTCAAGCTCCTGCCCAACAAGACGGTCTCCGAGAACGTCGCCTTTGCCCTGGAGGTGCTGGGCAGACCCCGGTCGGTGATCGGCCCACAGGTGGAGCAGGTTCTGGAGTTGGTGGGGCTGGCCGACAAGGCGGAGCGCTATCCCCGTCAGCTCTCCGGGGGTGAGCAGCAGCGGGTGTCGGTGGCTCGTGCCTTCGTCAACCGCCCGCCCATCATGCTGGCCGACGAGCCCACCGGGAACCTCGACCCTGCCACCTCGGTGGGGATCATGAAGCTTCTCGACCGCATCAACCGCACCGGGACCACGGTGGTGATGGCCACTCACGACCATGCCATCGTCGACGCCATGCAGCGCCGGGTGGTGCAGCTCTCCAACGGGAATGTGATACGAGATGAGGTCTCGGGACGCTACGAGACCATGGCCGAGCAATGAGCAAGATCACCTTCCTGGTCCGCGAGGCGCTGGTCAACCTGCGGCGCAACATACTCGTGGTGGCCGGGGCCGTCTTGGCCGTGTTCATCTCCCTGGGCCTCGCCTTCGGCGCCCTAGCGGTCAACGAGCTGGTGCGGATCAACACCCTGGCATGGCAGCAGGGTGTTCACGTCATCGTGTGGCTGAACGACGCCGGACGCAACGGGGTGCCGGCAGACGCTCACGACACGCTCCTGACGGAAGTGCAACAGTGGGAGGAGGTGGAGAGCGCCCACTATGTCGACAAGAGCGCCGCGTACGAGGAGTTCCTGGAGATCTTCGGCGACGACCCCGACATGGTGGAGGCGCTGGAGAACCCGGCCGCACTCCCCACCTCGATCCGCATCGAGCTGTCGGACATCGACCTCTATCAGACGGTCGAGTTCCGCCTCCAGCAGCAACCCCAGCTGGTCCAGTCCATCTCATCGGCTGCTCAAGAGATCGAGCAGATCTCGGCCGTGTCCCGGGTGCTCAACTTCCTGGGCATCGGTCTCTCCATCGTCCTGGGGGCATCGGCCGTGATCCTCATTGCGAACACCATCCGCCTGGCCATCTACGCCCGGCGGGACGAGGTCTCGATCATGAAGCTGGTGGGAGCCTCCAACTGGTTCATCCGCGTGCCGTTTCTCCTGGAGGGTCTGATCGAAGGCCTGGTGGGGGCGGCGCTTGCCGTCTTCTCGGTGTGGGTGGCCGGCAACAACCTGGCCGGCGCCGCCGCCGGGATAAGACTGATCAACCTGCAAATACCGAACGCGTTCTTCCTGCGCTGGGGAGTCGTGTTCCTGCTGTTCGGGGCGGCCGCCGGAGTGATCGGATCCCTGCTGGGTCTGAGTCGCTACCTCCGTGAGGCCGACGGCGCCCGTCCCGCAGGTGCGAGGCGGGCGCTAGAGCCGGTGTGAGCATGCGCCGTGCTCTGACGGTCGGCGCGCTGGTTGGCATCCTGGGTCTGGTGGCCGGTTCCGCCTGGGGAGCCACCGAAGCGGAGCTGGAGGAGGTCAACCGCGAGATCGATCGCCTCAGCCGCCAGATCGAGTCGGCGGAAGCCGCCCGGACGGATGCGGCCGAGGACGTTCTGGCGGCCAAGGCGCGCCTGGACGCGATCAACGCCGAGCTGGCGGAGGCAGAAGGCGTCCTGGCCTCCATCCGGTCGGACATAGCGGCGGGGGAGGAGCAGCTGGCCGAGGTGCAGCAGATGCTGGAGCATTTCGAATCCGCCCTGGCCAGGACCCGCCTGCGGGCATCCGATACCCGAGAGGCCCTCTCCGTCCAGGTGGTGCAGCTCTACATGAACGCATCCACAGCCAGCACGCGCCTGCTGGCGTTCTCGGACGCTTCTCAGGCGGCGGTGGGCATCGCCTACGCGGACGGGGCCATGGGCGACAGCAGTCGCCTCCTGTCCGAGCTCGACATCCTGGAGGCCGAGGAGCAGCGCCAGCAGGAGATCCTCGACGAGCAACGTGAAGCCCAGGAACGGCTCCTGGCCGAGCTGGCAGACCAGCGGCAGGCCCAGGAGCAGGAAGTCGCCCGGGTGGACGCCCTGCGGGCGGAGGCGGCCCAGGAGGCGGAGCAGGCTCAGGCCCTGGTCGCCTCCCTGTCGGCCGAGATCGCCCAATTCGAGGAGCACAAGCAGGGCCTGGAGGATGACGCCGCCGCCCTGGAGGAGGAACTGGCCGCACGGGGATCGGAAGGGGATCGGCCCTCGGGTCCACTGGCCCGGCCCGTGCCGGGTCCGGTCACG
>JBKHJQ010000082.1:0-8388 GCA_046538055.1 Actinomycetota bacterium | reverse complement strand
GGAGAGGGCATCGGTCGCCTCCCGGCGCTCGGCCTTGCTCAAGAAGAACTCGTCGGCACCCCGGGAGGGATCCAGCCACTCCGGGAAGGTGTCGGTCAGTGTCTCCACCCGGCGGTAGCGGCGGCGGTGATAGTCGGCGCACCGCCGATAGGCCACGGTGAAGAGCCAGGCCTGGAGGCTCTCCCACCCTCCCTCCACCTGGTGGATCTGGCGAACCGCGGCGTACATAACCTCCTGGGCGAGATCCTCGGGGTCGGCCACACCCTTGGAGGCGGCGTATCGCGTGAGGGCGGGTCGGAAACGCAGATCTATCTCGTTCCACGCCCGGGCGTCCCCGGCGCGGGCAGCCTGAATCACCGCATCCTCTGCGATCCTCGTCGAGGCGGGTACTGGCATCTGCGTAGATTATGCCTCGCCGAGCCCGGCGCACAATGGGACACTTCCCGACGCCCGCGGCCACCGGGAGGAGTCCCCTGGGCGGTGGGAGCTCCGGGGGAGCGGCCCCGTGCGCGGACCGGCGCCGGATTCGAGCTACGGCGAGTTGGGTAGGCTCGGAGCGTGCCCGACACGGAAGGGAAGGTCGACGACAGAACGGAGACGGCCCGCCGTGGTCTGGAGCCGGAGGATGTACGCCGGCGCATGGAGGCGGGCAGGGTCAACCGGGTACCTCCGCCGCCCAGCCGTTCCACCGCCGAGATCGTCAAGGCCAACCTCTTCACGCGGTTCAACATCCTCCTCTTCATCCTCCTGCTGATCACGCTGATCGTGCTGCGGGAGCCGCGCGACGCGCTCTTCGGGATCGTTCTCGTGAGCAACGCGGCCATCGGCGTCTACCAGGAGCTTCGTGCCAAGCGGACCCTGGACCGTCTCGAGCTCCTGGCCGCACCCCGGGTCCGGGTGGTGCGGTCCGGGCGTCTCACCGAGCTGGCGGTGGACCGGGTGGTGGTGGACGACGTCGTTGACCTCAGGCCGGGCGACCAGCTCGTGGTGGACGGTGAGGTGCTCGTCTCCCACGGCCTGGAGATAGACGAGGCGCTCCTCACCGGCGAGTCGGATCCGGTCGCCAAGGAACCGGGCGACGAGTGCCTCTCGGGGAGCTTCGTCTCGGCGGGACGGGGCCGGTTTCGGGCCACGCGGGTGGGTCCGGAGGCGTATGCAGCCAAGCTCGCTCACGAGGCGAAGAGGTTCTCACTGGTCCGCTCCGAACTGCGGGACGGCATCAACTGGATCATCGGGGCGGTGAGCTGGGCGGCGGGACCGATGATCGCGCTGCTGGTCTGGAGCCAGGTGCGCGGTGGTGACGAGTTCCTGGTGGCACTGCGGGGAGCGGTGGCGGGTGCCGTGGCCATGATCCCCCAGGGTCTGGTGCTTCTCACCTCCATGGCGCTGGCCATCGGCGTCATCAGGCTGGGGCGGCGCAACGTCCTGGTCCAGGAGCTTCCCGCCATCGAGGGGCTGGCCAGGGTCGACACGGTCTGCTTCGACAAGACCGGGACTCTCACGGAGGGGCGGATGGTGGTCCAGGAAGTGACCTCCATGGACGGGATCGATGCCGGCCCGGCCCTGGCGGCTCTCGCAGCTTCCGAGCCTAACCCCAACGCCACCCTGGCGGCCGTGGGAGCCATGTTTTCCGACTCGCCCGGTTGGCAGCCCCTCAACACGGTCCCCTTCTCGTCCGCCCGGAAGTGGAGCGGCGCCACCTTCCCGGGCCACGGCACCTGGGTGCTGGGCGCGCCGGAGGTGGTCGCCCCGGACGATCCGGATGTCGCGGAGGTGGCGAACGCGGCCAGCGCCCTCGGTCAGCGTGTCCTGCTGGCCGCGGTGGGAGAGAAACCTCTTTCGGGCGAGCGCCTCCCCGATGATCTGCGACCGGCGGTGATGCTGGCGCTGGGCGACCCGATCCGTTCCGACGCCGCCGACACGCTGTGGTACCTGGCCGACCAGGGAGTGTCGGTGAAGGTGATCTCAGGAGACAATCCCCGGACGGTGGCGGCCATCGCCCGCCAGGTGGGGGTGGTCGTGGACGACGGTGGAGTGGTGGACGCCCGGGATCTGCCCCAGGATCCGCGGAGACTGGCCTCGGTCATGGAGAGTGCCACCGTGTTCGGGAGGGTCACACCCCACCAGAAGAGGGCGATGGTGGCAGCGCTGCAGTCCCGGGGTCATGTGGTGGCGATGACGGGGGACGGCGTCAACGACGTGCTGGCGCTCAAGGACAGCGACATCGGGCTGGCGGTGGGCAACGGTGCCCCTGCCTCCCGGGCCGTGGCCCAGCTCGTGCTCATTGACGGGCGGTTCGCCACTGTTCCCGCCATCGTGGGAGAGGGGCGCCGCGTCACGTCCAACATCGAGCGGGTCGGCAACCTGTTCCTCACGGCCACCATGTATGCCATCGGTCTGGCCCTGGCCATCATCGTGACGACCCTGCCGTTCCCGTTCCTGCCCCGCCATCTCACGCTGGTAGGCAGCCTCACGGTCGGTATCCCCTCCTTCTTCCTGGCACTGGCTCCCTCCGCGGTGAGGGCGCGGCCCGGCTTCGTGGCGAGGATGCTGAAGTTCGCCGTTCCCACCGGCCTCACCGCCACGGTGGCCACCTTCGCCGGATATCAGATCGCCATCTCCGAGGGGGTGAGCCTGGTGGAGGCGCGCACCACCGCCACCCTCATCCTCACCGCCATCGGGCTCTTCGCGCTGGGCATCGTGAGCCGCCCGCTCGTTCCATGGAAACGGGTCCTGGTAGCTTCGATGGTCCTGCTGTTGGTGCTGGCCGTGCTCAATCCCACCAGCGCCGAACTGTTCGAGGTCGACCTTCCCCGGCCGGTCGTGCTTCTGGCCGCTCTGGGAATCGTGGCGATCACGGGAACCGTGATGATCTTCGCCCTCCGCGCCCTGGGATGGGCCAGGGCCATGCCCGCCATCCTCCGCGAGGTCGAACCCGACACCTGGCGGGACCTACCCCAACGCATCACCCAGCTATCCGGGTGGCACAGGTCCTTTCCCTCCGGGGAGGGGCGAGATTCCCGCCCGGGGAGGCGAGGGCAACGCTGAATCGCCTCGTTCCATCCTCGGGGGGGCGGATCCCTTCCGGCAGCTCGCGGGCGTGGAACGCGGATTCTGTAACGATGCGCCGCTCGGAGCGATATCCGTTGTGCCGCGGCAAGCGGGATTGCGGCACCGGACCGTGGGGCGTTCCCCTTGAGACTGCCTCGCGCCGACGCCTCCCGGCCGGTGCCGCCCGCCCGCGCCAGACGTCATCGGACAACAAGGATGCCCAGCACCCATGGTCGCCCTCACCCAAACCTCCACCGCCGGCGGGTGCCCCTGCGCGGGGTGTCATCTGGGGGTTCGCTGCTACTCATGGGTCGAAGGCCATCGGCGCGCCCTTCAGTCGGCAGATCCGATGCGGGTCCTGGGGGCGAGCGCCCTCGACATGCTGGCGGGGACCCTGTCCGCTTCCGCGGGCGGCTGGTCTCCTCTCGATCGTCGGGGGAACAGCACCGGGATGATCGTCTACCGTCTCGGGCCCTGGAAGGTCGACCCGCGTATCGCCCGCCGCTGGTATGTGCGCAAGTACGCCCAACTGGATCCCTTCCGGCACATGCTGGGCCAACACCCGGAGGTGTCGGTCGTGTCCATCGGCGACCTGGGAGGCTACGAGCTCTTCTCCCGGAGTGCCTTCGCCCAGGAGTATCTCCGGGGCATCGGCTTCCCCTTCCGGATCACGCTCAACCTGCACGTGAGCGGTCGCCCCGTGGCACGGGCGTGGTTGGGCCGCACCCTGGAGGAGGGCGACTTCGACCTGAGAGAGTCGAGCATGGCGCGAAAGACCCACGGCTTCATCCAGACGGCACTGGCCCAGGTCAGCCTCCTGACATCCGCCGGGTCGGGCAACGGACATCCCTCCACTCTCGACGGCTACGGTCTGACGTCCCGGGAGAAGGACGTGGCCGTCCTGGCGGCAACCGGGGCTACGAACGCCGAGGTCGCCCGGGAACTGAGTATCTCGGTGGCGACGGTGAAGAGCCACCTCTACAAGGCCTACGCCAAGCTCAATATCCGTACTCGCGTCGAGCTCTCTCATCTCCTCGTACGCTCCATGGTGTGACCTTCGCCGTACCGTGGGAGAGCGGTCGAGGCCGACACCGAGCCGCGTCTGCAGCCCCGACCCCTACAGGAAGGTTGAGTCGTGCGACCCATCGGCCTCCCCGGAGTACGGCCCAAGGCTGAACGCCGCATGCGTGGTATCGGTGCGCTGATACCAGGGCGGGGGAATAGAGGCTCGAGGCCCTCCCGAGGGGCAAGCGCCCCGCTGCGCAGATGGCCCGGCCGGCTAGCAGCTTCCATCCTCGTCATCTGGGCGGTTCCCGCCCCTGTCAGGGCGGAGATCTCGGACATCGATCCCGAGTCGGCCTCCGTGGTGCAGGGCGGGGTCGCCACCACCAACGTGGAGCTGAGCCACGATCTGGGACTGACGTGCGTGGTGGGAGCCTCGCCTCCCCCCGGGATCGTCATCGTGGGCCTTCCCGGCTGCCTGCTGGGTGAGAACGTCGTGACCGTCACGACGACCGTGCTCACCGAGCCGGGCGACTACACACTCACCTTCCGGGAGCAGACGCTCCTAGGCGAGGAGGTGGACTCCGCCACGTTCCAGCTCACCGTCGAGCCACTGGTGCCCGATCCTCCCCCCACCTCCACCACCACTACCGCATCCACCAGCACCATCACCACCACATCCACCTCCACCACGACCACCCTGGAGCCGCAGCCGACCTCCACCACGACGACCCCGACGACGAGCACCTCCACCGCGCCTACCACCACCACCTCCACCACCACGGACCCGAGCACAACCACCACGGCCGCCGTCGATCCGACCACCACAACGACGACCACGTCGACCTCCGTCCCCGAAGGGACTGCCACCACTACGCCGCCCACGACCGTTCCACCCGCCTCCTCGACCACATCCGTCGTCACCGGTGATCCCGACGACGATGACGGCGGGGGCGCTGCCTCCGACCGGTGGGACTCGGGGCTTCCCCCTCCCGCCCCGCTCGCCGTGGAGGAAACGGAGGTGGAGAGCTTCCTGACGCCCTTCCTTCCTGGGGCGGTAGCCGAGACGCTGCTCTCGCCCCTGAGGGTCCTGGAGGCGATGCTGCGGGGTGCATTCGACACTGCCGGGCGGATCGCCCTGCTGTCGGTCGTCCTGGTGGGGTACTCGCTGCTTCTCGTGCGGCGATGGCGGACCTCCCGAACCCAGAAGGTGGCGGAATGAGTGACACGGACCGGGCGGAGACCGGAGCAACACGGGGTCTAGGTCGCCTGCTGCTGGGAGCCGCCGCCATCATCGTCGCCGTGGCAGCCGTATCCCTGGCAGCCACCCACGTGGCCGGCACGGAGACCACCGCCCGAGTGGCGGCGGACGCGGCGGCCTACGGAGCGGCGGAATCGCTCCTCTCTGCGGCCGCCACCAGCCATGCCCGGCTGTCCGAAGCTGTCACCGTCGCCGCGGCCGGTGCCGAGGTGGACGACGAGCGTCTGGAAGCGGTGGGGGTAGCCCTGGCGGAGACGCAGAGCCGTCTAGAACTGCTGGACTCGCATCGGGAGGACACCCATCCCCGAGCCCTGGACGAGTTCCTGGAGGCGGGGGATGAGGCGAGGGGCCACCTGGCTGCGGGGCGGGTTCCTCCGGCCGCCGCCCTGTCGTCACTGGACGAGTCATATGCGGAGGCGGTGAGGGCCGTGGACGCAATCCGCCGGGAGCTGGCGGAGTCGGTGGCGTTGGGGAGCCGGGAAGCCGGGACCCTCACTGCCGCCGCCCGAGCCTTCGTCCTGATCATCGTGCCGGTCCTGGCCCTCACCGGCGTCTACCGGGTGCTGCGCAACCGCCAGCAACGTCGGGAGCTGGTGATCAGGCTGATGAGCGAGCAACGCCTGCGCGAGGAGCGGGAACGCTTGGTGGAGGCGGTGGGGCACGAGCTCCGGACTCCGCTGACGGCCGTGATGGGCCTCTCGGAGGCACTGCGCGACGGCGGTCCTGACCTGCCGGAAACGGAGAGAGCGGAGATGCTGGCGACGGTGGCCGAGCAGTCCCGGGAGCTGGCCGACCGGATCGACGACCTGCTCACACTGTCGCGGGTAGACGCCGGGGCCCTCAGCTCCACCTACCAGAGGGTCGACATACGCCAGATCGTGGATCGCCTGCCGCTGCAGATGGGGAGAGGGGCCAAGGGAGTCACGATCACAGGTCGGGGCCTGGTCCGGGCCGACCCCCGTCATCTCCATAGGGTCCTCCGCAACCTGACCACCTGCGCCATGCGGGCGGGAGGGTCCGCTCTCGAGATACTCATCTACCCGGGATCTGTCGTGATGAACATCGAGATCCGCGACGATGGGCCGGCACCGGGCCAGGTGGACCCGCCACGCGAGGGACCGGAGGGGCCGGCAACGGTCGGACTGGGCATCTCTATGGCCGCCGCCCGCCGCCTCACCGAGCACATGGGCGGAACCCTGGAGCGTCAACGGTCGGGAGGATGGAACATCTCCCTCGTCAGGTTCCCGCTGGCGCCCGTCACGGGTGAGGACGCCGTGGGGGATGACCCTCCCGTTCTCGCGCATCAACTGCGGCCCATGGGCCGCAGTTGATGCGCGAAAACGGACGTCGGCGGTGCGCTAGCCGGCGCACACCACGCTGACGGTCACGTTGCTGACGGCGTTGGTGGTGGTCTCGATCGTCCATCCGAACTGGTCGCCGTTCTGGGCAGGCCGGCTGGAGGAGATGTTGACCGAGCTCACCCCATCCAGGGCCGACTGGAGGTCGGCCACGTCGACGATGAGCCCCAGCGTGTCTCCCAGGATGGGAAGCTCCAGATCGGCCAGATCGACCAGGGTGAAGTCGGCGTCGAAGCCGCCACCGAGGGCGATCTCACCTGGCTCGCACATGGCCGTGTAGGAGTTGCCGACGACGATCAGACCCGAGCCCTCTGCGCCTTCCCGTACGGTGACGTTATCGGTGGCCATCTCGCCGGCGGGTCCCTGCGGTCCCGGGACGCCCTCCAGCTCCTCGGCCTCTTCTTTCGTCAGGAAGTCGGTGGAGTCCAGACCGTCGAGAGTGTCGGCGTCGACCACTCCCGCCTGGGCGAACCGGTGGAAGAAGGCGGCCATCTGGCCCCGGGTGGTGTAGTCCTCGGCGCAGTAGTTGGTGTTGGCCGGAGGGTTGCACCCGCGGGTGATCCCGTTGTCTCTCATCCACTCGATGTCGCCGTGGAAGAGGTGGTCCTCTGGAACGTCCAGGAACGAATGGCTGGCTCCGGCGGTGCTAGCGCCGAGAATGGCCATGGCTACCAGGATGCCGGTCACGATCACGGACCGCCGCGCCTTGGTGGAGTCACGCATAGGCTTACCTTTCTCTCATGCCCACCAGCCCACACCCACGACAGTGCGTCGGAAAACTATCCGCGGCTGCCGGGATTGCGAGAGGGGTCGAAGAAAGTTCAGTCCAAAGTCGTAGACGGCTCAGGGCCCGCGCAGATAGTCCTCGACCTCTGAGATGAGGTCACCCTCGGAGCGGAGCACGTCGAGAGCTCGCTGGAGGGCCCGGTCCCAGTCTTGCCAGTCGTAGCCCACGGCCACCTGGCCGGTCCATCGGTTTCGCAGTCGCACCATCTTCCGTGATGTCGCGGTTCCCGACCACTCGATGATCCAGCGGTCGGGCGCATCGAGAATCTCCACACGCGCCTCCTCCGCCGTCCCGATCCTATCGGGAAGCCCTGTCCCGTGAAGCGGCATTGCTGCAGCCCACACCCTCACATCCTCCTCAGGAGCGCCTGCCGCTCTCCTCCCGGTCCCGGGCGCGCCGCTGGGAGGGCTTCTCGGGTTCGGGCGGTGGACGGGGGAACCGTTGCTCCAGCCACAGCGCCACCGGCGTGGCGGAGAAGATGGAGGAGTAGCTACCCACCACCGTCCCGATCAGCAGTGCCAATGCGAAATCGGAGAGGGTGTCGCCACCCAGCACGTACAGCGACGCCAGGATCAGCAGGGCTCCCATCCCGGTGTTGATGGTCCGGGGCAATGTATGCAGGCAGGCCTCGTTGGCGAGGGCGGGAAGAGGTCGATCCGGCTCGAGTGAGTACTGCTCGCGGATCCGGTCGAATATCACCACAGAGTCGTTGACCGAGTAGCCGATGACGGTGAGCAGGGCTGCCAGGAACACGCCGTCGAAGGTCTTGCCCAACCAGGTGAAGATGCCGATCAGGATGGCGACGTCGTGGAAGAGAGCTGTCATCGACGCGATGCCGACCGTCCAGCGGAACCGGATGGCCAGATAGCCGAGCTGGACCAGGAGGGCCAGCCCCAGGGCGGTGAGGGCCCGGTTGCGCAGCTCCTCGC
>JBKHJQ010000081.1:0-8393 GCA_046538055.1 Actinomycetota bacterium | reverse complement strand
CTCGCAGGAGAGGCATGAGCGAAGACGAACGGGAGATCCGGACACTGATCCAGCGCTGGGCAGAGGCGGTGCATTCAGGCCAGATGCAGACAGTTCTGGACCACCATGCCGACGACATCGTCATGTTCGACGTCCCGCCTCCCCATGGCGGCGTGCGGGGGATCGACGCCTACCGGAAGACCTGGCCGCCCTTCTTCCAATGGCAGGAGCAGGGCGCCCTGTTCGAGATAGACGAGCTGGCCGTCACCGCCGGGACCGAGGTGGCCTTCGCCTATGCCCTCCTCCGGTGCGGTACCCCGGCCGAGCTAGACCAGAGCCCCGAGTTGCGACTCCGGCTCACGCTGGGCCTGACGAAACAGGACGGCGACTGGATCGTCTCGCACGAGCACCATTCCTTCCCCATAGCCTGAGTTTGGGTCCTGATTGGGTCTCATCACTCCAAGCACACTTAGGATTTGACCTAAGCGTTTGTATCCGGCAACACTTAGGTGGATGCCTGAACGAACTGCCGATGTGGGTGCGGTCTTCCGGGCCCTGGCCGATCCCACGCGACGGGAGGTCGTCGAGAGACTGGGCTCGGGACCTGCCGCCACCTCGGAGCTGGCGATGCCCTACGACATGGCACTGCCGTCGTTCCTCCAGCACCTGGAGGTGCTGGAGGAGGCGGGGATCGTCAGCTCGGAGAAGACCGGCCGCGTGCGCACCTATCGCCTCGTCCCCGAGAGACTGTCCCTGGTCGACCAGTGGATGGAGATCCAGCGACGGGTGTGGCAGGCGCGGCTGGATCAGTTCGACGCCTACGTGCAGGAACTGGAGGATGAGGAATGAACCCGGCCTTAGACGCCATCGACCCCGAACGGGATCTGGTTCTGGAACGTGTTGTGCCGGTGAAGCCGGAGACCGTCTGGATGGCATGGACGAAGCCCCAGCACCTGATGCGCTGGTTCGCCCCCCGGCCGTTCGAGACGACCCAATGCGACATCGACCTGCGTCCGGGAGGCATCTTCCGGACGGTGATGCGCTCACCGGAGGGAGCAGAGTCCGAGAGCGTCGGCTGCTATCTCCAGGTCGTGGAGCGTGAACGGCTGGTATGGACCACCGCCCTGGATCCCGGCTTCCGTCCCAAGGCCGACGCGGGAGATCTCCCCTTCACGGCGGTGATCACAGTCCAGGCCTCCGACGGGGGCACTCGCTACCGGGCGCTGGCCCGTCATAGTCGGCCCGACAACCGGGACCGCCATGAGGAGCTCGGCTTCTACAACGGCTGGGCGACGGCGCTCGACCAGCTCGTGGAGCTGTACTCCTGACCGACGCGACGAAGGAGGAACCCATGACCCGCAAGCTCATCTCCTATCTCGTCCACTCGATCGACGGTGTCGCGCACGACCCCCAGGACTGGGTGTTCGACCGCTTCGACGCCGAGATGCTGGACCATCTGGGGGCGATCATCCAACGGCAGGACACCGTCCTCCTCGGCCGCAACACGTACCAGGCGTGGGCCCAGTACTGGCCATCGGCCGATCATCAGCCATTCGCCGACTTCATCAACGGCACCCACAAGTACGTGGTGACCAACACCCTGGAGAGCGCGAGCTGGGAGAACACGACCATCTTGGACGGCGACATACCCGCCCGTGTGAGCGAGCTCAAGGAAGAATCGGGCGGAGAGATCGGCGTACACGGCAGCACCACCCTGGTGCGCTCCCTCCTGGAGGCGACCCTCCTGGACGAGCTCAAGCTGGCCCTCTTCCCGGTGGTCACCGGTCTCGACGACAGACCCTTCCAGGGGTTGACCCAGCCCCAGCGGATGGAGCTTCTAGACGTCGACCGCACCGGAGCGGGAGTGCTGGTGCTGACCTACGCCCGGGCACCGGCGAGCTGAGTTCCGCGCACCTATCCTGGCGGCATGGACGAAGCGGAGGTCCGGGACGCGCTGGACCGAGCCGCCCGGACCCTGGAACGAGGCGAGGGACTGGGAGGGACCGGATTCTGGAAGGCGGTGGGAGAGGTCAGGCGCACACCCGCCCTGGCGGAAGAGCTGGGACCCCGCATCGCCGAGATCGACCGGCGGGCGTTCCTGGACTGGGCCCTTCTCACCGTCCCCAACCCCCTGGGCACTGCCCTCGCCTCGGCGGCGGCGATCATCGGACTCGGGGCGGTGGGCGCCTCCTACTACCTCCCCGACCCCGCCGACTGGCTGGTGTTCGCGGCCGGCGGCGTGGCGCTCTTCGCATCCACCCACGGGCTGGGCCACCAGGTGGCGGGGCGGATGGCGGGGATGCGCTTCTCCCACTGGTTCGTCGGCTCGGTCCGGCGACCGCAGCCGGGAGTCAAGGTGGACTATGCCACCTACCTGACGGCTCCCGCCCGGAGCCGGGCGTGGATGCACGCCACGGGAGCGCTGGTCACCAAGGTGCTGCCCTTCGCCCTGCTCCCGGCAGCCGTGGCAGCCGACCTCCCGGAGTGGATGGCCTGGGTCCTGGGCGGTCTGGGGGTGGCCCAGATCGTCACCGACGCGCTGTGGTCCGTGAAGGCTTCCGACTGGAAGAAGTTCCGCCGGGAGATGTCGTACGCCCCCTGAGGGCCGGGGGGCAGAGCCGGCGACCCTACGCTGCCGTCTCCCGGCGGCCGTCCAGCACGTCCCGTAGCTTGCGGGCGAACGCCGCCGGGTCATTGTGGGGCGACCACTCGCTGACCGCGAAGCCGCCGTGATCACCCGGAAAGACAAGCGGATCCCTGCCCAGCAACTCGGCGAGCGCCTCGCCGCCCCGGTGGGCCACCGTGCCCGCTCCGACCTCGCCAACGGCGGGGATGATCCGCACTCCGGAGCCCTGCAGCGCGGCGACGTCGGGCACGTAGGGAGGCATGGCGAGATTCCGGGACAGCAGGAGGTCGTCGCGGGACCCGTCGTCTTCGGTGGGGAGGCCGAACTGCGCCGGGTCGGGAGCGGGCCGGTCGAGGTAGTCGGCCGGCAGCGGCCCGGTGTGCATCACGAGCTGGATGAACTTGGCCATCGCCGGCCCGTACCCGCGCCGCTGGTAGGTCTCGATGATGTCGGCGTTGACTCTCTGTAGCGTCTCGCGATCCTCCAGCAGAGTCGTCAAGGGGGGCTCATGGGCGACCAGGGTTCGCACCTCGTTGGGATGCTCGGCGGCCCAGGCGAGTGCGGTCATGGCCCCGCCACTCGACCCGAACACGTCCACCGGGCCCAGGCCCGTCTCCCGGACCACGCGGTGGGTGTCGTCGCCGTGGATCTCGGTGGTCACGTCGCCGCCATCCAGCCGGCTCCGTTCCGCACCCCGCGGGTCGTAGGTGATCACCGTGCGATCGGTCAAGTAAGGGAGCAGCTGGGAGAATCCCGACGCGCCCATGGGCGAGCCGACGATGAACAGAGGCTGGTGGTCGCCGGGAGCATCGGGGACATGGATGTCGTAGGCCAGCACCGCCCCGGGCACGGACAGCGTGTGGGTTCTCGTCTCGGGAATAGTCATCTCCTCCTTGTCAGAGGATGAGACGGGCCTCGACGGCGTGATTCATCGCGAAAACCTGTGAAGGTGCAGGCTCCCACCACAACGGTCTACCGATGGCCTGCATCAGCTGAGGTCAGGTCTCGTCCTGGGGTGGCTCGGGGGCCTCGGTCTGGTTGTCGGAGGTGACGGTGGCCCCCTCCTCCGCCGCCGCCTTGCCGGTGGCGGCGGATGGCTCGGAAGGATCCCGACGGGGCTGGGGGATCTCCGGTTCCTCCGTGCGCACCCAGATGGATCGCTGGGGGAAGGGGATCTCGATCTCCGCCTCGTCCAGCGCCAGCTTGATCCTCCGGCGCAGCTCCCGCATGATGGCCCACTGCTCGCCCGGCTTGGTCTTGATGGCCAGGCGGATCGCCACCGAGTCGGCTCCCAGCGCCTCCACACCCCAGATCTCGGGAGGGGCGAGGAAGAGGTCGTTGTATGGCTCCTGGGAGCCCATCCGGTCGGCCGCCTCCTTTATCACCTCCGCCGCCCTGTCCACGTCGGAGCCGTAGGCCACGCCGATGTCGAGGAGGACGCGAGACCATTCCTGGCTCATATTCCCCACCCGTCGGATCTCCCCGTTCGGGATGTGCCACAGCGTCCCCGTCAGATCCCTGACCCGGGTGGTGCGAAGCCCCACTCCCTCGACCACACCGATCGCGTCGCCCAGGTCGACCACGTCGCCGACTCCATACTGATCCTCCGCCAGCATGAACATGCCCGAGAGCACGTCCTTGACCAGGTCCTGGGCTCCGAAGCCCACCGCCACTCCCAGGATTCCCGCCCCTGCCAGGAGCGGACCCAGGTTGAGCCCGAAGGTCGAGCCCAGGATCGTGAAGAGTGCCACCGCCCACACGATGAGGCCGACGGCGCTCGATATCACCGTGCTGAGGGCATCGATGCGCTGGGCACGGCGGGCGGAGATGAGTGGCTCCCCCTCGCCCAGGCCGATCCCCAGGGAAGGCTTGATGGACGTCTCCTTGAAGCGACGCGTCAGGCGCCGGACCAGGCGCTTGAGGAGGCGAACGACTACCCAGGCGACCAGAACGACGAGCACGACCTGGAGCAGGGGCTCGATGATCCGTCCCAGGATCCCGGCGGTGAGGCTCCCCTCTCCCAGGTCGAAGAGGTCGACCAGGAAGTCGGTGAGGGGGCGGTCCGGATCAGGAGGAGGAAGGGTGGTCGTGGTGGTGGTCTGGGCCAGGATCATGCCGGGCAGAGGCTAATGGGGATCGGCTGTGCCGTACCAGCGCGCTCTTGCCCATGTGCTGTGTCCTGCATAGAGGACGCATGTCCGCCTGGCTGCACACTGTGCTAGCTTGGCTCCGTGACGTCCGGCGACTATTCCCAGAGCGTCCCCGCCGCAGAACGCACCCTGCGGGTCCTGGAGGTGCTGGCCGCCGCCCCCGAGGGTCTCACCACCGCCCAGCTGCTGGACGAGGTGGAGGGATCCCGTTCCGCCCTGTACGCGCTGTTGAACACGCTCAAGGCCCGCGACTATGTCCGCTCCCGGGATGGACGCCACCGGCTGGGCCCGTCCCTGTGGGCCCTGCTTCCCGACCGTCCCCGGGAGCTGGAGATGCTGATGGAGGCTTTCGCGGAGGAGCGGCCCGCTCTGGAGGAGTCGATCGCCCTGGTGTGGCCCCGCCCGGGAGGGCCGGTGGTGGTGGCGGAGTCCCAGCCCGACCGCCCCGTGCGAGCCGTGTACCGTCCCGGGGCAGTCCGCCCCCCCGACGCTCCCGATTCACTCGTGATCGCAGCGGGCGGTCCCTCCGATGATGCCCAGCTTCGGCGGGTGAGACGCAAGGCGGCGGCCACCAGCAGCACCGACGAGCTCACGGAGGTAGCGGTTCCGATATGCGCCGACGGCGTCCGGCCCGTGGCGGCCCTTCTGGCCGGCGTCCCCACCCAGCGGGCCGGATCCTCCGCCCTGGGACAGCTGGATCGACATCTCCGGCAGATGGCGGCCCGGCTCTCCCACCGCCTGGGGGCCCCCGTGTATCAGCCGTATGGCTGGGCTCCGGCCGAGCCGGTGGGACCGAGCCGGGATCTCACCCAGAGCGAGCTGGGAGACTTCCTCTCCGGCCTGTGGGGGGCCCAGCTTGCCTGCATCCGCCCCGACGGGACACCTCACCTCGTCCCCCTCTGGTACGAATGGGACGGCGAGGCGATGTGGCTGGCCGCCTCACCGGGATCATCCTGGAGGGGTCACATCGCCGAGAACCCCCGGGTGTCGGTCACCCTGGACGAGCCCTGGCCTCCACTACGGAGGCTGTTCCTGAGCGGCCGGGCCGAGGAGGTCCCCCCCTCCGAGATCCCGGGCGGCCTGGAAGGGCTTCGCCGCCGGCTGGCCGTGCGCTACCTGGGCCAGGGGGCGGATCGCCAGCCCGAGCTGAGCGAGATCGAGGGATGGGCGGGAGTGCGCATCACCCCCGATCGGATCCACGGACGACAGGGTCTCGGGCCTCTCACGGAGGCGGCGTCGTGACGCTGGAGGTGGGCTCCCTCTCCCGCTCGTTTGGTGACCCGCCGGTGCCGGCACTGTCGGAGGTCACGTTCACGGCCGAGAAGGGGTCGTTCACCGCGGTGGTGGGCGCCTCGGGGTCGGGCAAATCCACCCTCCTCCGTCTGCTGGGAGGGCTTCTCGAACCCACGTCCGGTTCCGTGTCGATGGGAGGCCGGAGAGCGGAGGAGCTTCGTGCCGACAAGGCGGTGGGATGGATGGCCCAACAGCCCGCCCTGCTGCCCTGGCGCAAGGTGGTGGACAACATCGCCCTCGCCCAGAAGATAAACCCGCGACCGGACAGATCGGGGACGGCGGAGCCCCGGGCGCTGCTGGATATGGTGGGTCTGTCGCATGCGGCCGAGCTCTATCCCGGCCAGCTCTCGGGCGGGATGCAACAGCGGGTGGCGCTGGCCCGGACCCTGGCCATCGGAGCTCCCCTGTGGCTGATGGACGAGCCCTTCTCCTCCCTCGACGAACTCACCCGCGAGGCCCTCGCCGCCGACCTTCTGGCAGTGTGGCAGGAGGTTCGCCCCACCGTCGTCTGGGTAACCCACCACATCCCCGAGGCGGTTGCCCTGGCCGACCGGGTGGTGGTGCTCACTCCCTCCCCCGGTCGGGTGGCGGGGATCGTGGGGGTGGATCTGTCCCGTCCCCGGGAGCCGACATCGGGTTCCTTTCAGGATGTGGTCCGGCGGGTGCGGACGCTGCTCAGGGGTGTGCATCCGGCGGAGGTGGTGGCATGACCCGGCGCTGGCTCACCGGCATCGTCCTGGTGGCGGGAGCGGTGGGGCTGTGGGAAGCGGGGGTGCGTCTCAGCGGCACACCCGTGTACCTGCTGCCGGGTCCCACAGATGTCGTGGGGGTCCTGGCCGACGACCTGGCCCACCTGGTTCCCGCCGCCGGGGTCACCGCGGGGGAGGCGCTGGCGGGTCTGGTGCTGGGGGGTGCCGTGGGCCTGCTGATGGCCGTGGTCGTTACCTTCTGGGGACAGCTGGAGCAGGGGGTGATGTCGCTCGCCCTTCTCATCAAGTCGACTCCCATCATCGCCGTCGCTCCCATCCTCACCATCTGGATGGGGTTCGGGCACGGCCCCAAGGTGGTCGTCACCGCTCTTCTCACCTTCTTCCCCGTTCTCATCAACTCCCTGGAGGGGTTCCGCTCGGTGGATCCGGCCATCGCCGACTGGTTCCGCTCCATCGACGCCCCACCCCGCCAGTACTTCCTGCAGGCTCGCTGGCCCTCCGCCCGGCCCTTCCTCTTCGCCGCCCTGAAGGTGGCGGCACCCCTGTCCTTGATCGGGGCGGTGGTGGCCGAGTGGATGGGGGCTTCGGCCGGTCTGGGACGCCAGATGTGGCTGGCCTACACCAACCTGGACATGCCGTCTCTCTTCGCCGCGGTCTTCGTCCTGACGGCCCTCAGCGCCGCCGTTTACCGGATGGTGGTGACGGCGGAGCGCCGCACGGTGCACTGGGTGTGAGATACCGCCTGGCCCTGGCCGCTCTGGCGCTGGTGACGGCCTGCGGCCCCACCGGCGGAACTCAGGAGCCCCAGGAGCTGACCTTCATGGCCGGCTTCGCCCCCCAGGCCAACCTGCCCTTCGTCGGGGCGTACGTAGCGGATGAGCTGGGCTACTTCGCCGAGGAGGGCCTGGAGGTGACCATCCAGCACTCCGCCGGCGGAGGGGAGCATCTCCAGCTCCTGGCGGCTGGAGAGGTGGACGTGACCACCCAGGACGCGGCCGTGCTCCTGGAACGGCGAGTGGAGCCGGGACTGCCTCTCGTGTCGATCGCCCTCATCGGCCAGAGCGGCCAGCAGGCCTTCGTCGCCCTGGCCGAAAGCGGAATCGAGACGCCCGCCGACTGGGTCGGCCGCCGGGTGGGATACAAGGGGACGCCCCCGCCCGACCTCTTCGCCATCCTGGACGCCGCGGAGGTGGATCCCGAGGACGTGGAGCTGATCAACGTCGGCTTCGATCCCCGCATCCTCACCGAAGGCCAGGTGGACGTGTATCCCGTGTTCAAGTCGAACGAGCCCAACATCCTCCGCAGCTGGGGCTTCGAGCTGAACCTCTGGGATGCGGCGGATTACGGCGCACCCACCTTGGGCCTCACTTACGTGGCCACCGAGGAGGCGGTGGCCTCCCGCCCCGACGACCTACGGGCGTTCCTCAACGCCGCCATCCGGGGGATCGAGTATGCCCGGGAGAATCCCGCCGAAGCCGTGGAGATCGTGATGAGCCATGTGGGTGACGAGGGCGACCCCGACCACCAGCGTTTCATGCTGGAGACCGAATTGGAGCAGGCCGAGAGCGACATGACGGCCCGGAACGGCATCGGTTGGCAGACACGGGAGCAGTGGGCGGCGCTGCACGACTTCCT
>JBKHJQ010000080.1:0-8436 GCA_046538055.1 Actinomycetota bacterium | reverse complement strand
CCCCAGGGCGGCGGCGAGGCGCTCGACTGTCTCGGGTTCCAAGGGAATGGCGGAGCGGATCTCGGCCAGTTGCCGGTTGCGGGAGGCGGCGGCCTGCTCGGCCAGCGAGGACGCTATCGCCCCCAGATCGGAGGCGAGGTCCCGGCCCAGCAGGAATTCGACCAGGGCCACGGTCAGGGAAGAGGCCCGTCCCCCCAGCAGGTCGGAGATGATCGTCCGCTTCCTCTCCAGCGGGAGCTGCGGGTCGGTTAGGGCGGAGCGCAGGTCCGGCGTGCTCCCGATCTGGCGGCTCAGCTCATAGAGCTCGCTCTCCACCCGCTCGAGAACGCCTTCCGCCCGTGCCATCTCCAGGATGCCGGCGGCGTAGCCAGAGATCCGGTCCACTACTTGCTCTCCAGGTCGGCTATGTAGCGCTCCACCAACCCCATCTGAGCCTCACGGTCGAGGGACTCGCCCACCACCCGCTCGGCCAGGTCGATCGACAGGTTGGCTACGTCCCGGCGGGCGTCGGCCAGGGCACGGGCCCGCTCGTTCTGGGCATCCTCTCTCGCCTTGGCGACGATCTCGGCCGCCTCCGCCTCGGCGCGGGAGACGATGTCGCTCTTCATCTGCTCCGCCTGGGTCCGGGCCTCCTCGATGATCTGGTTGCCCTTCTCGCGGGCCTCGGCCAGCTGGGCCCGGTAGTCCTCCAGGAGCTGCTCGGCCTCGGTCTTGGCCTTCTCCGCCTCCGACAGCTGGCCGGAAATGGCCTGCTGACGGGCTTCCAGCATCCGGTTGAGCGCCGGCCCGGCGAACTTCCAGATGAAGAAGAAGACGATGGCGAAGGCGATGATCCCGCCTATCAGCTCGGGAAGCGGCGGCAGGAGGAGATCCAGGCCACCCCCTCCCTCCGTTTCCTCGGCAGCTAGGTACCAAACATGCATCTCAGCCGCCGAGGAAGAAGAGGACGAAGCCGATGAGGGCCAGTGCCTCGGTGAAGGCGATGCCCAGGAACATGTTGGTGCGGACCATCCCGGCCGCCTCCGGCTGGCGGGCCATGGCCTGCACGGCATTCCCGGCCACGATCCCGATGCCGATGCCGGGGCCGATGGCGGCCAGGCCGTAGCCAACGGTGTTCAGGCTCCCGGTGATACCGGCAGCCTCCTGCGCTACCACCTGGGCCGCGGCCGTGATAACGGCGAGTATTGCGTCCATCCTGCTTCCTTTCCTTTCTTCCCTAACCGTGGATTCTGGGGATCTGTCTCAGGTGCTCTTCGCTTAGTGCTCGAAATGGATCGAGTCCTGGATGTAGACGGCCGACAGCAGCGTGAAGATGTAGGCCTGCAACACGGACACCAGGATCTCGAAAACGAAGATGATCAGCCCCATGATGAACCAGAGGACCCCGGCCCCGCCCTTGAGGATGGAGACCTCGCCGGCGAAGGCTGCCCCCACGAAGATCACACCGGTGGCCAGCAGAAGGCTGAGCATGGTGTGGCCGGCCACCAGGTTGGCGAAGAGCCGGACCGCCAGGGAGAAGGGCCGGATCAGCAGGTACTGGGCCAGCTCTATGAGTCCCACCAGCGGACGGAGCCCCACGGGGACGTAGCTGGGCCAGGCGACTTCCTTGATGTAGTGGAAGCCGTTCTTGCGGAATCCCACCACCAGGTAGATGAGATAGGTCACCAGGGCGAGGAAGGCGGGGATCGCCATCCGCGAGGTGATGGGGAAGTTGACCGCCGGGGTCACCTCGAAGAGGTTCCCCACCAGGGTGAACATGAAGATGGCCAGCAGGTAGGGGAAGTACTTGATGCCCTCCGGCCCGATGATTCCCACCGCGATCTCGTCCCGCACGAACCCGACCAGGCCCTCCATGGCGGCCTGGAACTTGCCGGGCACCAGGCTGGGCTTGCGCAGCGCCGCCCACAGCAGGGCGATGATGATGACCGCCGCCAGGAACATGAGGATGATGGTGCGGTTGACCTGGCCGAAGATGTTGGGGAGCACGAACAGCTCGGAGACGTCCGCGGGGGCACACACGGGCTGGGTCAGGTCGCACTCCTCGGCAGCGACGATGAAGGTGTTACCGAAGAAGCGGGCTCCCAGGGCTAGCTGATCCAATCCAGGTTCCTTTCTCGTCCTCTTGCCACGGCGACCGCTTCCCAGGTGATCAGGGCCAGGTAGGCGACCACCGCCGACACCCCGAACGCCAGACGATCTATCTCGATCACACGCGTCACACCGAGCATGGTCAACATGATCAGACCCAGCCGTAGGAAGAAGCCGAACAGGGCGGCCGCATGATAAACCGCCAGACTGATGCGGGCCGAAATCGATAGCAGGGCGCCGGCCAGGAGGAAGTTCCCCACCACGACGGCCACCCCCAGGGTCGACGCCAGCGCAGCCTGGCCTCCCCCGATCAACCAGAAGGAGAGGATGAGAACAGGCCCCACGATCACCGCCCGGGCGGCCGTGTGCCGGGACAGGATCACCTCCACCGGGACATCTCCCGCCACTGGCTGGTTGCGCTCCTCCAGCGTCACCCCTCCTCCTCGGGCATCTGGAGCGTGACGGCAGGAGGATCCGGCTGCTGCTTGAGCCGGTGCCAGGCCCGGGCGAACCCCGAGTACGAGCCCAGGACGATCCCCGAAATCACCAGCCAGGGTGCCGTGTCGAGCCAGGCGTCGAGGCCCAATCCCAGGAGGGCCCCCGCCAGGATCGATCCCAGGAACGATCCGCCTTCCAGCCACCCGTCCGTGACGGCGGCTCCGACCTGTTTGGTGACCGACTCTCTGTTCATGGCTGCCAGGCGCTTGTGAACTCTTTCACAAAGTCTAGACGACGGGAGGCGTGCGGGCGAAACCTAGCCGTTGCGGCCACCGGAGGCGAAGCGGAGTGCCCCGGCCGCGGGCTCAAACGTGGCCCGGGAAGTCGGCCGGATAGGGAGGGAAGGAGGCGGCCAGTTCCCTGAGCCGGCTCTCGATCCCTTCCAGCGCCGACTCGTCGGCGTGGTCGTGCAGGGCACGGGCGATGAGACGGGCGGCCTGCTCCGCCTCCGCCTCTCGCATCCCCTGGGTGGTCATGGCCGGTGTCCCGATCCGCAGACCCGACGCCCGGAAGGGGGGACGGGGGTCGTCGGGAATGGTGTTGTAGTTGAGGGTGACTCCGATGCCGTCCAGCATGCGGGCGGCCTGGCGCCCGGTGAGGTCCTCGTCCACGGACCGAAGGTCGACCAGGAACAGGTGGTTGTCGGTCCCCCCCGACACCACACGCACACCCTCGTCGGCCATAGCGGCGGCCATGGCCGAGGCGTTGGCGACGATCTGGTCGGTGTAGTGGGAGAAGCCGGGACGGGCCGCCTCATGGAAGCAGACCGCCTTGGCGGCGATCTGGCTCTCGATGGGTCCCCCCTGGCCTCCCGGGAAGATGGCCTTGTCGATCACCGAGGCGTATTCCTCGGTGGCGAGGATCATCCCCCCTCGGGGGCCCCTCAGGGCCTTGTGCGTGGTGGCGGTGACGATGTCGGCGTACTCCATGGGGTTGGGGAGGGTCCTGCCTGCCACCAGTCCGATGAAGTGAGCGGCATCCACCACGAGCACCGCTCCCACCTCGTCGGCGATGGAGCGGAAGCCGGCATAGTCGAGATGGCGGGAATAGGCGGAGTACCCGGCCAGGATGATGCGGGGCCGGTGCTCCAGAGCCAGCTTGCGGACCGCCTCCATGTCGATGATCTCCGTCCCCGGGTCCACCCCGTAGGCCACGAAGTCGTAGAGCTCTCCGGAGAAGTTGACCGGGGAGCCGTGGGTCAGATGACCGCCCTGGTCCAGTCGCATCCCCAGCACGGTGTCGCCCGGCTCCAGGAGAGCCAGGTACACACCCATGTTGGCCTGAGCCCCGGAGTGAGGCTGGACGTTGGCGTGCGGGGCATCGAAGAGTGCCCTGGCCCGCTCGATGGCGAGAGTCTCCATCTCATCGACCACCTCGCAGCCCTCGTAGTAGCGCTTTCCGGGATATCCCTCGGCGTATTTGTTGGTGAAGACCGATCCGGAGGCGGCCATGACCGCCGGGGAGGCGAAGTTCTCGGAGGCGATCAGGTGGATGGAGGAGTTCTGCCGCTCCAGGTCGCGGCGGATCAGGTCGGCGATCTGGGGATCGACGTCCTCCAGGGGGTACATAGGGATCATGAGCACTCCCGCTCGGGTAACGACCGCACAGTAACCGGCCCCCTCCAGGGGAGAAAAGGAGGTCCGCCGCTCAAGATTCGCTCCCCCTGGGGCCGATAGGGAGGCATCGACACAGCACACCCCTTCACCCCGTCCCTCCCGGTCGCCACGACCCTGGCCCCCTCCCCGGCCGCTGCCGGCGCCACGGTTGTCCGCCGCTCCCCGCCGGACCGCGGTCAGGTGACCCTCCGTCCCTTGTGCGCCGGAGTCGGTCAGCGCCCGGTGGGGTATCTGACCCTCTTGGGTGACTTCCCCGATGACCCCGTCGAGGAACTGGAGTCCGTCCGCTGGACGTGCCGGGCCGTGGAGGTGCTGGACCCTGACTCCTTCGTCATGATCGAGATCTCCACCCGGGCCGCCCTCCATCCGTCGCTCCCGGATCGGCTGGCGGACACACCCCCGGATCTGATCTTCCCCGTCCTGGAGCGTGGCCGGGTAGGGCGCCGGCTCGCCCAGATGCACCAGGCGCGGGAGACCCTCGAGCGCCAGGGCCTGAGGGTGGCGGTGACCGGGCACCGGATCGCATCCGTGGGCGGCTTCGATCTCCTGGTCGTGTCACCCCGCACCGCCGGGGCCGATCTGGATACCGGCGGCAGGCCCCTGCTGGTGAGGGACGCGCGCACCGGGAAGGACCTGGCCTGGGCCCGCGACATGGGTGCCTCCCTTGTGGAGGGACCGGCCGTGGCCGATCCCCTCAAGGTGGCCCCCGTCGACCTCAGTCGTCTCCGCCGTCGATGACCACCGGACCCTGACGAAGCACGCGGGGCGAACGCCCGGTCAGATCCACGACGGTCGATGACGCGCCTCCCGGGCAGCTCCCGGGGAGATACACCGCCACACCGGCGCCGAACACCCGCCGGGCAGCCCGGTCGTCGAGTGTGTCCGGATCGCCGGATCGGTTGGCGGAGGTGACGGCCAGAGGTCCGGTGCGGGCCAGGAGCTCCCTGAGGAGGTCGTGGTCGGGAACCCGCACCCCCACCGTGTTGAGGACCGAGTCCCCTACCCAGTCGGGTATGACGACTGTGGGCCTCACCACGAAGGTGACCGCTCCCGGCCAGTGCCGGAGCAGCTCCCCGGCCGGGGCCAGATCGGCTACCTGGGAGGCCTGATGCTCATCGGCCGCCAGGAGGCCGACGGGCCGCCGAGCGGGGCGATCCTTGAGCCGGTACAGCCGGTCAACCGCCACCTCGTTCCAGGGATCCACCCCTACCCCGTACACGGTGTCGGTGGGAACACCCACGACCATCCCCCGTGCCAGCGCCTCCACCGCCTCGTCCAGCAGGCTCACGTAGGCGCCCTCGCCACCACATAGCGGGGGCGCCCGGCCAGGTCGGAGTGAACCGTCACCACACCCACCACCGAGAACGCCCGTTCCATCGCCTCGGTCTGGGTCTCACCCATCTCACAGATCACGGCTCCGCCCGGTGAGAGCCATTCTCCCGCCCCTGCCGCGATCCTCTCCAGGACCTCGGTTCCTGCCTCCCCCGCCACCAGGGCCCGGCGCGGTTCGCGTCGAACGTCGGGGGGAAGGGTGGCCCACTCATCGGCCGCCACATAGGGCGGGTTGGCCACCAGGAGATCCACCCGGCGCCGCAGCCGGTCGGGCAGAGGGCCGAAGAGGTCGCCCTCGTGGAAGTGCATCCCGGTTCCCAGGCGCCGGGAGTTGGCCCGGGCCACATCCAGGGCGGCAGGCGAGATGTCCACGGCATGCACCTCGGCATCCGGGAAGCGGCGGGCGAGGGCAATGGCCAGGACGCCCGAGCCGGTTCCCAGGTCCACGATGAGCTCCGGCTCCCCCGCCAGGGATGCTGCCAGCTCGTAGAGGCCCTCCGTCTCGGGACGGGGAATCAGCACCCGCTCATCCACGACGACGTCGAAGTCGGCGAACGGCGCCGTGCCCTCCAGGTATTGCAGCGGCTCGCCCTCCGCCCGACGGCGGGCCAGGTCTGTCACGTCCCCGCCGGGTACGGCTTCCAGTCGCCTCCTCTCGTGGGGCGGGAGACCCGAAAGGACATCCTCCATGGGACGATGGTGCCAGAATATGCGGCGATGGCCCGCATTCTCGTGGCGGACGACTCCCCGACGGTACGCCTCCTCCTCCGCCGACATCTCCAGGCGGAGGGGTACGAGGTGATGGAGGCCAGCGACGGCTCGTCCGCCTACCAGCTCGGCATCGACAACGACATCGACATGGCGGTCCTCGATCAGCTCATGCCCGGGATGCTGGGTCTGGACGTGCTGCACGGCTGGCGACGGGACGGCCTGGAGTTCCCGGTTCTCCTGTTGTCGGCGGTGGACGACGACACCACGGTGATACGGTCGCTGGAGCTGGGAGCGTTCGACTACATCCGCAAGCCCTTCAGCGTGCCCGAGTTGAAGGCCCGCATAGCGGCCCGCCTACGAGGCTGAACGACACTTCCGCAATCCTCAATTCCCACGGGCCACCGCCGATACATGGAGGGTGAACCCACCGATCGAACCGCTCGTGGCCTGGAGCGCGGCCGCTTCCGCCTCCCTGGTCGTCCTGCTGGTCGCCGTCAAGCTCCTCCATCGGGAGCTACAGCGCTGGAGAGGAGTGAGATCGGCCCACTATGTAGCGGCCGTGGGCGAGATGTGAGCCGGCGCATGCTCCCCTCCAACCCCCCTCGGGGCTGGAGGAGTGATCCCCTCTTCGGTGATGCCCTCTCCGAGTTCCGCCTGCTGCTCACGGGAGAGGACCGTGACTTCGTCGACCAGCTGGCGGCTCGCCTGGGCGTCCACCGCGTCCTGGTGGAGCGGAGCCGGCGCCGCTTTCCCCCCGGGGCGCGCCTGCGGGCGGTAGCCACGCTGGTGGACCTGGCTACGCCCCTCCAGAGGCACCACCTGCGCTCCCTCCTCACGGATCGCAGCTCCCTCGTGAGGATCCACGTCGTCCGGGGCCTGGCCCGCCTCCAGGACACGGAATCCATACCCACCATCCTGGATCTGGCCGGCCGCGCCCAGCCGTGGGAGGCGGCCCGGATCGCCGACTCGCTCGTCACCATGGGCCCCTCGGCGGTGGATCCCATCCGGGCCTGGATCGAGCACGAGCTGGAGCATCCCCCTCCGGCCCACCATATGGTGGCCCTCTGCGCCCGGGTGCTGGGGCTGGTAGGCGACCCCTCCGCCGAGCCGGTGCTGCTTCGCCTGCTCGCCTCGGACCGGGAGGAATGGCGGGTGGCGGCGGCCTCCGCCCTGGAGGACACAGGCGGCCCCGATTCGGTGCAGCCACTTCTGGAGGCCCTGGAGGACCGGTCATGGCGGGTCCGGGCCCGGGCAGCCATAGCCCTGGGGGCCATGGCGGAGCCGGCCGTGGGGCGGCCCGTCTCCGCCCTCCTCTACGACCCGGTCTGGTGGGTACGGCAGAACTCGGCCGCGGCGCTGGCGAGGATCCCCGGCGGGGAGCGCCACCTCCTGGCCGCACTCAGCGGGCCCGATCCCTATGCCTCCGATGCCGCCCTCAATCAGCTCACGGTCTCCGGTGCGCTGGCCTCGGCGGTCGATAGGGTGCGGTCGGGCACGGGCTCGGAGATCGACCACCAGCTGGCCGCCCTGGCCACCGCGTCGGCATGACGGAGTTCCTGGCCGGGTTCTCGGCCCTGGTCTGGGGCTATTTCGTGGCAATCCAGCTCATGCTTGCCTCGCTGGCCGCCCTGTCCGCCTTCGCCCTCTATCGGGACAGGCGCAAGGAGCGCTTCGGAAGGGTGGAGGACATGCTGACCTCCGATCTGGCCCCGCCCGTGTCCATACTGGTGCCGGCCTACAACGAGGCGGCCGGGATCGTGGAGTCCATCCGGTCGATGGCGATGGTGTCCTATCCCCGCTTCGAGATCGTCGTAGCCAATGACGGGAGCACCGACGACACCCTCGCCCGGCTGGTGCAAGCCTTCGACATGTACCCGGTGCCCTATCCCATCCGGGCCAACATCGGGACCTCGCCCATCCGCGGGGTCTACAAGTCCCGCCTCCCCATCCCCCTCACCGTCGTGGACAAGGAGAACGGTGGCCGGGCCGATGCCCTCAACGCCGCCATCAACGTATCCGGGTTCCCCTACATCCTCGCCACGGACGCCGACGTCATCATCGACGGGAACGCCCTGGTCCAGGCCATGAGGCTGGTGGCCGAGGACCGTGCCCGGACCGTGGCCGTGGGCGGGAACGTCCGCCCCATCAACGGATGCTCCATCCGCCACGGGCATGTGGTCGACGCCAGGAT
>JBKHJQ010000079.1:0-8473 GCA_046538055.1 Actinomycetota bacterium | reverse complement strand
GGTCATAGACGGCGTGGCCCGCCTCGGTGAGCCAGCTCGAGAGGTGCTCCTTCAACTCGTAGCCGGCGTGGTCGGCGGCCAGGGCGATGCGCATGACCCGACAGGCTAACGGAGGCTGCCCGGGGCGGGGTTATCGAGGCCAGGGCCGCATCGGGTTCGGCCGGGCGGCCCCGTACACTGCAGGCGATGGGTCAGATCATCGTCGAGGGCGGTCGCGAGCTGCGGGGCGCCGTGGGTGTGCTGGGGGCCAAGAACGCCGTCCTCAAGGAGATGGCCTCTACGCTGCTGGCGCCGGGGCGGCATCGCCTGGACAATGTGCCCGACATCCTGGATGTGGCGCTCATGCGGGAGGTCCTGACCCATGTCGGTTGCCGGGTGGACCGTTCCGGCCATGAGCTCGACATCGTCGTCCCCGACGAGCTTCGACCCGAGGCGCCCCTCCATCTGGTGAGGAGGATGCGGGCCTCCATCGTGGTCCTGGGCCCGCTGCTGGCCCGATGCGGCCAGGCCCGGGTGGCCCAGCCCGGTGGGGACGACCTGGGGGCCCGACCCATCGATTTCCACCTCGATGGCCTGGAGAAGATGGGCGCCAGCTTCGAGCTCGTCCACGGCGAGCTGGTGGCGGAGGCAGGCGAGCGGCTGATCGGAACCGAGGTCGAGCTGCCCTTCCCGTCCGTGGGGGCCACCGAGAATCTCCTCTTCGCCGCCGCAACGGCCAAGGGGGACACGACCATCGTCAATGCCGCCCGGGAGCCCGAGATCCAGGATCTGGTCGTCCAGCTCCGCCAGATGGGGGCGGAGATCGAGGGGGAGGGAGGGCCGATACTGCGAGTGCGCGGCGTGGAGAGGCTCAGCCCGGCCAGCCACCGGGTGGTGGCGGACCGGCTGGAAGCCGGGACCTACGCCGTGGCGGGAGCCATCACGGGAGGGGACGTGACCGTCACGGGATGCCTCCCCGAGCACCTGCGGATGGAGCTGCGCAAGCTGGAGGAATCCGGATGCGACGTGGAGCGGGGTGAGGGATGGCTGAGGGTGCGGGGACCGGAGCGTCCCCGGGCGGTCGATTTCGCCACGCTGCCGTTCCCCGGCTTCCACACGGACATGCATCCCCAGATGGTCGCCCTCCTGAGCGTGGCGGAGGGGACGTCGGTGATAACCGAGAACATCTACGACGCCCGCTTCCGCTATATCGGTGAGCTCAGCCGCATGGGTGCCGACATCACCACCGAGTGGCAGCACGCCGTGATCAGGGGGGTGGAGCAGCTCTCTGGATGTCCGGTGCTCGCTCTCGACATCCGGGCGGGAGCCGCCCGGGTCCTGGCCGGCTTGCGGGCAGAGGGCACCACGGTCGTGGACGACATCGAGCACATCGACCGGGGGTATGAGGGTTTCGTGCCGAAGCTGGCTGCTCTCGGGGCCGAGATCCAGCGGGTCTGAGGTGCGCCGGGGGAGTGCTCTGGTGGCGGCGGTGGCGGTCCTCCTGATGGGAGCCGCCCCGGGAGGAGCCCAGCAATCGGAGCCCGAGACGGTGCGGGCGGAGGTGGTGGAGGTGGCACCCGCCGGGCCCGGCTCGGCGGTGGTGGTGGACGGACAGCGGTTCGGAGGCCGGGTGCGGGTCGTGGGCCACGGCGACGGCCTGAGCGTGGTGGAGGTAGTCGACGTCGACCGGTACCTGGCCGGCATACAGGAGGTGCCCTTCTCCTGGGAGCCGGAGGCGCTGCGGGCTCAGGCCATCGCCGCACGCACCTATCTGGCCTGGACGCTGGCCCGGGGCCGAACCGAGTCGGGCCGTCGCCACGACTACGACATCTGCGCCACCGACGCCTGCCAGGTCTACAGCGGGCTGGAACCCGCCCTGGCCGACCAGGGTGAGCGCTGGGTGGAGGCCGTGGAGTCCACCGGTTCCCAGATCCTTCTCCACGAGGGACAGCCGGCCCAGACCTACTACTCCTCCACCAGCGGCGGGCGAACCCGCACCGTGTCCGACGTCTGGCCGGACGTGGACCTTCCCTACCTGGAGGCGGTCGAGTCTCCCGGGGAGGACTCCCCTTTCGTGGAGTGGTCCTGGTACCTGCCCGGCCCCCATATGGAGCGTCTCCTGTCGGAGGCAGGCCTTCTGCATGGCCCGCTGGAGGACGTCAGCACCACCCTGCGGGCCGACGGAGAGGGGCCCTGGACCGTCACGGTCCGGTCCCGGGGTGGGGAGGAGACGGTGGACACCTGGACCCTGCGGGGGATGTTGAACAGCGCCGGGCCGGCCGCGGTGGGGGCCCACCTCCCTGCCTTCCGCCCGGATGGGCCACGCTATCCCCAGACCATCCTCTCTCCCTCCTACACCATCGAGTCGATCTCCGTTCCCCTCCTCGAGCCGGGGGCCCCCTCCTCCCTCCGCATCTACCGGGTGGCGGGACGGGGATGGGGGCATCTGGTGGGGATGAGCCAGTACGGGGCCCAGGCGATGGCAGAGCGGGGGGCAACTGCCTCCGAGATCCTGGCTCACTACTACGGCGGCCTCACGCCCCAGGAGGCCCCCGAGCTGGTGCCCGACACGCTGGAGGTGGCGCTGAAGCTGGGAGCCTCCGACCTGGAGCTGGACGTGACGGGCCCGGTCAGTGTCAGCCTGGACGGCGAGGAGGTGGCGGAGGAGGAACTGGGGACCTGGTCGCTGCGCTCGGAGGAGGGCTCGGTGGAGGTCACCACCCCTCGGGGACTGGGGCTCCCTCCCCGGCTCAGGCCGGGACTGATCGGCCTGCAGGGTGGGCGCCTGGTGGTGCGGCCCGAGGTGACGGCCGCCGCCCGCGTCTCCTGGGAGGTGAGGCGCGACGGCGAGGAGGTGGCCTCGTTCGGGCCTGAGCGGGTGGACGCCGGGCACTTCTCCATCCCTGTGCCGGTGGGCGGCTCCGTCGGCATCTCGATCCGGGCCACGAATGCCCACGGCTCCGACGAGATCCGGCTGGGCGATGACGGGCAAGGCACCGGCCGCGGCTAGCCTGGGAACACCTACCACCACTTCCGCGTTGACATGAGCGAGATGGCAGACACCACCACCACAGAATCCGTCCCGGTTCGCATCGGCAGCAATGCCGACGAGCAGGCCGACGTCGATCGCGACCTTCTGGAGTCGACCCTCGACTACATCCGGCCTGCCATCCAGATGGACGGCGGGGATATCGTGCTTCAGAGCGTGGAAGACGGAGTCGTCACGCTGCAGATGGTGGGTGCCTGCGGAGGGTGCCCCCTGTCGATGATGACGCTGAAAGCGGGGATCGAGCGCATCCTCAAGGACCGGGTCCCGGGCGTGGTAGAGGTGGAAGCCGTCGCCTGAAGCCCGGCTCCTACGGTCGGAGGTCCTAGCCTGATCGGTCATGGACGTCCTGCCGCTCCTCGCCTCCGCCTTCGATGGCGACCGGCGCGCCCTGGGCCGCCTCCTGCGGGTGGTGGAGGATCGGGGGCGGGGATGGTCCCAGGTCCTGTCCCGGGCATGGGCGCAGCCGGGCGACGCCCATCTCGTGGGTATCACCGGGGCGCCGGGTTCGGGGAAATCGACCCTGACGAGCGGACTCATCTCTGCCTGGCGGGCGGTGGACCGGCGGGTGGCCGTGGTGGCGGTGGATCCCTCCAGCCCCTTCACCGGAGGCGCCCTCCTGGGGGATCGGATCAGGATGCAGGAGCACGTAGATGACACCGGTGTCTTCGTCCGCTCCATGTCGACGCGGGGGCGGCTGGGTGGAGTGGCCGATGCCAGCGCCGGGCTTGTGACGCTGTTCGCCGCCACCGGGTTCGACCCGGTCGTGGTCGAGACGGTGGGTGTGGGCCAATCGGAGATGGATGTGATCCACCACACAGACACCGTGGTGGTGATGGTGACCCCCGAGGGGGGCGATTCGATCCAGACCGACAAGGCGGGCATCCTGGAGGCGGGCGACATCTTCGTGGTCAACAAGGCGGATCGGCCGGGCGCCTCCCAATCCCGTCGCTGGCTGGAGGCGATGTCCGAGGCGGCCGGAGGGGAGTGGAAGGCTCCCGTCATCGAGACGGTGGCCACCCAGGAGTCAGGGGTGGAGGAGCTGGTCGACGCCATCGACCGGCACCGGCGACATCTTCTCGTCGGGGAGGAAGGCCGTTGCCGGAGGAGACGCCGGGCCCGGGCCTACCTGGAATGGGCGGTGGGCGCGGGGTTGCGCCGGCGGCTGGAGGAGCCGGACCTGGACGGTGTGGTTGCAGACGTCATGGCCGGCCGGACAGACCCATGGACCGCGGCCGACCGCCTCATCGAGGGGATCTCCTAGCCTCCACCGGCTTCCGACCTCAGACGTCCCGGGCTTCCCGCTCCCCGTCCGAGAGGGCCGCCTGGGCGGCGGCCAGCCGGGCCCCTTCCACCCGGGGAGGGCTGGCGGAGACGTAGTCGAGGCCGGCTGCGATGCAGAACGCTATCGAGCTGGGATCCCCGCCGTGCTCGCCGCAGACCCCCACTACCAGGTCGGGGTTGGCGGCTCTCCCCTCCTTCGTGCCCAGTTCGATCAGACGGCCCACACCGTGGGTGTCCAGGGTCTGGAAGGGATTGATGGAGAGGATGCCCTGTTCCAGGTAGTCGCCCAGGAAGAGGCCCTCGGCATCGTCCCGGCTGAGCCCGTACGTCATCTGGGTCAGGTCGTTGGTCCCGAAGGAGAAGAAGTCTGCCACCTCGGCTATCTCGCCCGCCGTTAGGGCCGCCCGGGGGAGCTCGATCATGGTCCCGATGGGGACTTCGAGATCCACCCCGTTCTCCCCGGCGGCCTCCTTCACCTCCCGCTGGACCATGTCGCGCATGCGGAGCAGCTCCGTGGAGGTGGCCACCAGCGGGATCATGATCTCCAGGTGCGGGTCGCCGCCCGCCTGTATGCGTCGGACCAGCGCATGGGCGGCCGCCCGCGCCTGGAGCCGGTACAGCTCGGGGAACATGAGCCCCAGCCGCACGCCCCGCAGGCCCAGCATCGGGTTGTCCTCCTCCCACCTGGCGACCTCGGATGACATCTGCTGGAGATCGGCCACCGAGCGGTTGGCCCACACGCGGCGCAGGATCTCGTGCTCCAGCTCCATGCGGTCCGGGAGGAACTCGTGCAGTGGCGGGTCGAGAAGCCGCACCACCACCGGAAGGCCGTCCATCGCCTCCAGCAGGCCCTCGAAGTCGTCCACCTGCTGGTGCTCCAGCCGCCGGAAGGCGGCGGTCCGCTCCTCGTCGTCCTTGGAGAGGATGATCCGCTGGACGATGTCCAGCCTCTCGCCCATGAACATGTGCTCCGTGCGGGCCAGGCCGATCCCCTCCGCTCCCAGGGAGCGGGCCTTGGCGGCGTCCTCGGGCGTGTCGGCGTTGGCCCGGATCCTGATCGTCCGTATCTCGTCGGCCCAGGCCAGGAGCTGGGCTAGCTCGGGGGTCTCGTCCGGCTCCACCAGGGGGACGTCGTCGACGTACACCGCACCGGTCGTCCCGTCGATGGTGACCATGTCCCCCTCCCGGATGTCGTGATCGCCGCACAGGGCGGTGCGGGTCGACAGATCTATCACGAGTCCGCCGGCACCGGTCACGGCGGGCTTGCCCATTCCCCGAGCCACGACCGCGGCGTGAGAGGTCTTGCCTCCCTGGGCCGTGAGGATGCCGACCGCGGCCGCCATGCCGTGGATGTCGTCAGGGGTGGTCTCGGGGCGGACCAGGATCACCGGTCCGTCGGCGGCCATCTCCACGGCGCTGCCGGCGTCGAAGGCGACATGTCCGGAGGCGGCGCCGGGAGAGGCCGCCACACCCGTCGCCACGACTTCCACGTCGTTGCTCTCGTCGATCCGGGGCCGGTGGAGCTGCTCGATCGTGATCGGGTCGACCCTCTGGATGGCCTCGTTGCGATCGATGAGCCCGTCGGCGACCATCTCCACCGCCATGCGGACCGCCGCCGGGGCGGTCCGCTTTCCGACCCTGGTCTGGAGGATGAACAGCTCGCCCTTCTCGATCGTGAACTCGATGTCGAGCATGTCCCGGTAGTGCTGCTCCAGGCGCTTCATGATGTCCACCAGCTCCGCATGCGGGCCGGGGTGCAGCTCGGCCAGCTCCTCCAGCGACATGGTGTTGCGGATCCCGGCCACCACATCCTCGCCCTGGGCCTGGGGGAGGTAATCGCCGAAAGCCTCCGCCATGCCGGTGGACGGATCCCGCGTGAAGCAGACGCCCGTTCCGGAGGTGGTGCCCATGTCGCCGAAGACCATCATCTGGACGTTGCAGGCGGTTCCCAAGTCGTCGGGGATCCCGTGGATCCGCCGGTAGTCACGCGCCCGCCGGTTGTCCCAGGAATGGAAGACCGCTTCGATGGCGCCGCGCAGCTGCTGTCGTGGGTCCGCCGGGACGGGCTGGTCGGCCTCCTCCCGCACGATCGCCTTGAAGCGCTGGGCGGCGTCCTTGAGATCGGAGTGGGTCAGATCGGCGTCGCTCTCCACCGCCCGGCGGCCCCGCAACTCCGAGAGGACCGACTGGAAATGGCGATCCGACACGCCCAGGACCACATCGGCGTACATCTGCAGGAACCGCCGGTAGACGTCCCACGAGAAATGGGGGTCGCCCGACCACTGCGTCAGGGCCTCCACCACATCGTCGTTGCTGCCCAGGTTGAGGACCGTGTCCATCATTCCCGGCATGGAGAAGACGGCCCCCGACCGGACCGAGAGGAGGAGGGGGACCGGGCCCGAGCCGAATGAGCGACCCGCCTTCGCCTCCAGGCGGGTGATCGCCTCGTCCACCTCGTCCCACATGCTCTCGGGGAGATCTCCATCCGTCATCATCGCCCGGCACGCCTCGGTGGTGATGGTGAAACCGGGCGGGACCGGCAGGTCGAGCTTGGTCATCTCCGCCAGACCGGCGCCCTTGCCCCCCAGGAGGTGCTTGTCGCTCTCGGTGGCGCCAAAGTCGAACACGTAAGACACAGTCGTGAAGTCTCCTTATAGCTCCCTCGAAAACGGTATCAGACGCCGCGAGGGGCCCGGTCCGGCGTCTCCATCCGGCCCGGGACGTCAGGCACGGCCGGCGTTCGATACCCTACCGCCAAGACGGGGACTCCGATCAGGACGAGCGCAGTCGCGAGGTAGGCGAAGTGAAGGTGAGAGTGCGGGACGTGATGACACCGGATGTCATCACGATCACGGGAACAACCCCCCTCAAGGAGGCGGCCGTGGTGATGACCCGGCATCGGATATCGGGTTTGCCGGTCCTGGAGGACGGTCGCCTGGTGGGGATCATCACGGAGTCGGATTTCGTGACCCGCCTGGCCGGGGAGGGGGAGGGACTTGCCTCCCTCCTGTTCGGCAGGAGGCAACAGGAGGGGGCCGGTACCGTGGCCGACGCCATGACCCCCGGCCCCGTCACCATCTCGCCGGACGAGACGGTGTCGGTGGCGGCCCGGCGCATGGCCGACCGCAAGGTGAAGCGGCTGCCGGTGGTGGACGGGGAGGGAAACCTGGTGGGCGTGGTCTCCAGAGCCGACCTGGTGTCGGTGTTCGCACGGCCCGACGACCACATCGCCGCCGAGGTCGTGCGGGACGGCGTGGTGGGCCTGCTGGGAGCAGATCCGGAGGCACTGGCGGTCTCGGTGGAGAACGGCGTCGTTCACCTGAGTGGAACCCTCGGCTCGGTCCTCGAGAAGAGGATGCTGGAGGAGTTCGCCCGCCAGGTGGCGGGAGTGGTGGGGATCGAGAGCCGCCTGGAGGCCGCCTTCGACGAGACGCGCCTGCCGCCCATGTGAGCTGTCCTCCCCGCGGCCGGCCCCGCCGGTGGGCCCGGTCCGGGATGAGCGCCGTGCCGGGGGAGGCTAGACCAGCGCGGTGGGGACCACGACGACTCCGTCCTCGTCGGCGTAGAGACGGTCCCCGGGAGAGAAGGTGACGGTCCCGAAGGTCACCGGGCAATCCCGCTCTCCAATCCCGTCCTTGCGGCTGCGGCGGGGATGGGAGGTCAGCGCCATGACACCCACATCCATCGATCCGATCGCGGCGGTGTCACGGACCCCGCCGTAGACGAGGATCCCCGGGATGCCCCGGTCCACGGCGATCCGGGCGAGGCGGTCCCCCACCAGGGCGCAGCGGAGGGAGCCGCCGGCATCCACCACCAGCACCTCCCCGGGCTCGATCGTCTCCAGAGCCTGGACGACGAGCACGTTGTCCTCGAAGGTGCGGACCGTGCGAACGGGCCCCTCGAAGTGGGAGCGGCCGCCGAAGTGGCGGAGGATCGGATCCAGCACCCCTGCTCGGGGCTGGGCATCGGAGATGTCGGTCGTGGCGTTCATCCGGGGAAGTATGTCACAGGGGAGGCCGGCCCGAGGGTGGTGGACCGAGCGAGCCCGGCTCAGTCCATGCCCCGGATCAGGAACGAGGCCATCTCCTCTCGGGTGACGTCGTCGGTGGGGCAGTAGCGGTCGTTGTCGGGCGGGTTGCAGCCGAGGGTGATGCCGGCTGTGGC
>JBKHJQ010000078.1:0-8495 GCA_046538055.1 Actinomycetota bacterium | reverse complement strand
AGGCAAGCTCCACTCCGCCCTCAAGGGAGGATTTGTAAAGCTTTACGGCTACACCAGCGACCAAGGTGGCATCCGGCATGCCATGCTGGAGGAGCCGAACCTGACTGCCGCTGACGCCAAGTACTTCCTCCTCTCCTGTACCTCTTTCGTCAACTACCTCAAGTCCAAGCTCTAGGCCAGACAGCCTATGGGCGCGGGACCCATTGGCGACCACCCGCGGTGAAGAGGGGGCGGGCCGGTGGGCTCGTTTCCGGAGGGCGCCTGAGGCGTAGCCGGTTCCTGCAGCCTCTTCTGGCACCGGGCATCCCGCGCGGAGCCGAAGACGCGGTGCGGCCAGGACGTATCCCCTACTGAGGAAGCCGCGCCGTCCCGTGTCCGCCAGCGCCATGATGAGCCGGTTGGTGGCCGGGTTGGCCACGGCCTGGGCGACGCCGCACAGCACCGAGGCAGCGGCCAGCCACAGGTAGCCGGGAGCGGCGCCCATGGCCAGGAAGCCGACGCCGGCCACGGTCAGGGTGGCGGCCGTGGAGTGGCGGGGAGCGAAGCTGTCGGTGATGGAGCCGGCGGAGGGCGAGATCAGGGCCCCCACGGCGGTGACCACGGTCACCAGGGCACCGATCTGCCAGCGGGCGGCGTCGAACTCGGCACGGAGGGGGGTGGCTAGGACCGAGAAGACCACGGGCGCGAAGGTGGAGGATGCCATCGTGGCGGCCAGGACCACTCCCAGAACGATCCGCCGCAGCATTGGAGAGAGGGTAGACCGCCGGACGGGGGGTGTTGGCGGCTCCCGTTCTCAGGTCCGGGGGGAGAGCTCCCGGGTGGGGCGGCTGAACACGAACCAGAGGGCGTAGGCGCCCACCAGCACCAGTATCACCCGCAAGACGGTGTTGTCCATCAGCACCACGCCGGAGAACGTGAGGGAGGCCACGATCCCCACGGCGGCCACCAGCTTGGTGCGGCGAGTGAGCCCGCCGCCCCGGTAGGCGGCGATGATCCGTCCGAACACCCGGTGGTTGACCAGCCAGTTGTGGAAGGTGTCAGAGGACCGGGCGAAGAAGAAGGCCGCCAGGATCACGAAGTCGAAAGTGGGGATGCCCGGCAGGAAGCTGAGGTAGGCGAAGCCCAGGCAGATGAGGCCCAGGACGAAGTAGATCCCCCGGACCAGCGGAGAGCGCGCCTTGGCTACCGGCTTGTGGGTCCCAACGGTATCCGCCATCGCCCTGGAGGCTAAGAAGCCTTCGTTCAGACAGCCAGTCGGCAACCGGCATTCCCGGAGGCGCGCTAGCGTCGTAGAGCAGAGCTGACAGGAGAGGACATGCCGATCGCCACCCCGGATGAGTACCGGCAGATGCTGGACCGAGCCCGCAGCCAGGGGTTCGCCTTCCCGGCCATCAACGTGACTTCTTCCACGACTCTCAACGCCGCTCTGGAGGGCTTCGCCGAGGCGGAATCGGACGGGATCATCCAGGTCTCCACCGGCGGCGCCGAGTTCCTCTCCGGACGGGCGGTGAGGGAGATGCCGGTGGGGGCGGCCGCACTGGCCGAGTTCGCCCACGTCGTGGCCGAGCGCTACCCCAACCGCATCGCCCTCCACACCGACCACTGCCAGCCCGACAAGGTGGACGACTACGTGCGACCGCTGATCGCCATGAGCCGCCGGCGGGTGGAGGCGGAAGGCAATCCCCTCTTCCAGAGCCACATGCTGGACGCCTCCGATCTGGACCTGGAGGAGAACCTCTCGCTCGCCTCCCGGCTGCTGGACGAATGCGCCTCGGCGAACATCGTCCTGGAGCTGGAGATCGGCATCGTGGGTGGATACGAGGACGCCATGGACCACGAGAACGTGGACCGGGAGAAGCTCTACACCAGCCCGGAGGACATGGTTCGCACCAGCGAGGTGCTGGGGACGTTCGACCGGGGCCGCTACCTTCTGGCGGCGGTGTTCGGCAACGTGCACGGCGTCTACAAGCCGGGAGCCGTCCAGCTTCGCCCCGAGATCCTGCGGGAGGGCCAGAAGGCGGTGGAGGAGAAGTTCGGCGAGGACGCCCGCCACTACCTGGTGTTCCACGGAGGGAGCGGGTCGGCCCTGGCGGAGATCCAGGAGACGATCACCTATGGAGTCGTGAAGATGAACATCGACACCGACACCCAGTACGCCTACACACGCCCCGTGGCCGGGCACATGTTCACGAACTACGACGGCGTGCTCAAGGTAGACGGCGACGTGGGCGACAAGAAGGTCTACGACCCCCGCTCCTACATGAAAGCGGGGGAGGAGAGCATGGCGGTCCGGGTGGTGGGGGCCTGCCAGGACCTGGGGTCAGCCGGACAGCGCCTGACCTGATCCTTCCGCCGTCGGGGTGACACAGCCGGATTATCGGCACCCCGCGCCTCCCCTCCGTCGCTGGGGCTGTGGTTCTGGGGACTCCTACGTCCTAGCATCGTCCCCGATCCCGAACCGGTGGTGGTGGAACCATGAGACCCTCAGAGACGATCGTCTGCGTCGAGTGCGGCGGAACCTGCCATCTGCTCACGTTCCTGCCCGAGGACGACGACCTCGAGCCGGGGATGCCCATCGCCTACCGCTGCGAGGACTGCGGCGAGCGCTATGACCTGATCTGGGAGCCGGAGGAGTGACCGGATCCGAGCTCGATGCTGTCGTCATCGGCTCGGGACCCAACGGCCTGGCCGCGGCCATCACCATCGCCCGCCATGGCGGCTCGGTGCTGGTGGTGGAGGGCGCCGGGACCCCCGGCGGAGGGCTGAGGAGCCCGGAGCTGACCTCTCCCGGGCTCCGCCACGACATCTGCTCCACGATCCATACGCTGGGAACGGGCTCGCCCTTCATGCGCACCCTCCCCCTCGCCGACCACGGCCTGGACTGGGTGCACCCCGATGTGCTCCTGGCCCATCCCCTGGGACCCACCGAAGCCGCTCTTCTCCACCCCAGCCTGGACGACACGGCGGAGGGGCTGGGAGCCGACGCCCACCGGTATCGATCGCTCATCGGGCCTGTGACCGAATCCTGGGACCGGCTGGAGACGACCGTTCTCGGCCCGCTCCTATCGGTGCCCGATCATCCCCTCGAGGTGCTGCGGTTCGGGCTGAGGGCCCTCCCCCCGGCCCGATGGCAGGCAGCGAGGTTCTCCACCCCCGAAGCAGCCGCCCTCTTCACGGGATGCGCCGCTCACTCATTCCTTCCCCTAGACCGGCCGCTGACGTCCTCGTTCGGGCTGCTCCTCCTGGGGGTGGGGCATCGATACGGCTGGCCTTATGCCCGGGGAGGCTCCCAGGCCCTGGCGGACGCCATGGTCGACCATCTCAGGGCGCTGGGAGGGCGCGTGGAGACGGGCCGCTGGGTCACCGATCTGGCCGACCTCCCCCGCTCCCGGGTGGTCCTGGCCGACGTGTCGCCCGGCACCCTGGCCGACCTGCTGGAGGACCGGGTTCCCGCCGAGGTGCTTCGCCCCTACCGCCGGTTTCGCCACGGCCCGGCCGCCTTCAAGATCGACTACGCCCTCACCGAGCCGGTCCCCTGGACCAACCCGGACCTGGCCCGGGCCGGGACCATCCATCTGGGCGGCACCGCCGCCGCCATCGCCGCCGCCGAGAGTGCCAGCTGGGCGGGCACCGACCCCGCCCGGCCCTTCACCCTCGTCTGCCAGCCCACGGTGTTCGATCCCTCCCGCTCCCGGGGAGGGGACCACGCCCTGTGGGCGTACGCCCACGTGCCCCATGGCTCCCCCACCGACCACGTCTCCGCCATCGAGAGCCTCATCACCGAGCTCGCTCCCGGCTTCCCCGACGTCGTGGTCGAAAGGGCCGTGCATCCCCCCTCCGCCCTGGAGAAGTTCAATCCCAACCTGGTGGGAGGGGACATAACCGGGGGGGCCCACACCCTCTCCCAGCTCCTGTTCCGCCCCACGCGCCGCCTCGATCCCTACACGACGCCTCTCGACCGGGTGTTCCTGTGCTCTGCCTCCACACCCCCGGGAGCGGGCACCCACGGGATGTGCGGGCACCTGGCGGCACTCTCCGCCATCCGCCGCTGGCTGTAGGCCTCGGAGTGGGGGGCGATCTGCCCTTCACATCCGACGGGCGGACTCCACCAATGCCTCCAGGCGGCGCATGTGGGAGCCGCGCCAGTACAGCTTGCCGCAATCGCCGCATCGCCAGATGCGATCCTGCTCCCGACGGACGCCCTCCGGGAGGAGGCTCGCCACCTCCTCCTTCTCCACCTCGGCCAGGAGCCCGTTGCAGGCCAGGCAGCGGGTGAAGGGGCGGATCGAACTCGAAAGGTGGAGCCGCCGCACCACCTCCCGCACCTGGTCGTCCGCATCGCTGGAGCGCAGGAAGAGGCCGTGGGTGAGGTCTCCGTGCTTGAGCAACTCCACGTCCCGGGTCAGGAGGATCCTGGCGTCCCGGCGGGACACCTCCACCAGCTCCGGGTCGGCCCGGTGCGGCGAGTAGTCGACGTCGAAGCCCAGCAGGCGGAGGTAGCGGGCGAGTCTCCCCAGATGCACGTCCAGGACGAAACTGGGCGTGCGGAGCGGCTCGGTGCGCACCCGGGTCAGCTCCCCGACATCGAAGGTCTCGAACACCGGGTAGACACTCACCCTGTCCCCGTCCCTGACCCGATAGGCGAAGTCCACGGACTCACCGTTGACCAGGACCAGATCCACCTCGGTGTGAGGGACACCGCTCGACTCGATCAGGTCCTTGACGCTGGGGGAGACATCGAAGGTACGCACGACGGTTCCGTCGGGCGTGTCGAGGAAATCACACAGCTCGGCGTAGAAGCGAAAGACAGCCTCACCCATCGAATCCGAGTCGCTCGCACAGCTCGCCGTAGGCAGGCTCGTCCACACCCCTCCACTCCAGGTCCTCCAGGGACTCGGCCAGCGGGACGTCACGACGCAGCGTGGTGAGGTCCCGGTACAGCCCGGCCAGCTCTCGATTCTCGCGGAGAGTGGCGGCCAGCTTGGCGGACCCGCGCACCGCCACGTCCCACTTGGACTCGTCGTCGGGAATCATCTCCAGCCGGCCCCAGCGAGCCAGCACCGAGGCGGTGGACTTGGCACCCCAGCCCGCCAGGCCCGGAACCCCGTCGGCGGTGTCGCCCACCAACGCCAGGTAGTCCGGGATCGACTCGGGCGGCACACCGAACTTGTCGATCACGGCAGCCTCATCGAACCATCGGTCCCGCATCCGGTCCCAGACCACCACCCGGTCCCCCACCACGCACTGCATCAAGTCCTTGTCGGGACTGCACAGCACCACCTGCTCGACGTCGTCCATCCAGCGGAGAGCAGCGGTGGCGATGGCGTCGTCGGCCTCGTAATAGGTCATTCCCCAGACCGTGACGCCCGCCGCCGCCAGCGCTTCCTCCGCCAGCGGAAACTGGGCGAGCAGGGCGGGATCCACGCCCTCCCCCGTCTTGTAGCCCGGGAACATCTCGTTGCGGAACGACTCGATGACCGTGTCGAAGGCGGCCGCCACATGGGTGACCCCGGGCCGGTCCAGCAACGAGAGGGTGCCGGTGAGCACCCCGTGGACGGCGTTGACATCGGTTCCGTCCGGAGCCAGGCGGGTGTCCTTGCGGCCGTAGAAGGCCCGGAAGAGCTCGAAGGTCCCGTCGATGAGATGGATCTTCACCAACCACACTGTAGGAGGGGCGGGCACCCCCCTACCATCGAGAAGATGGCGCAGCCCTTCGAGGACCCGGCCCGCACCGATGCCGCCGATCGCCTGATGGACGAGCTCCGCAGGGCGTACGCATCCATCGTCGGCGAGGATGGTCCCACCGAGCAGGAGGTCGCCGAGGCTCTGCGCACGCTGGGAGCGGCCGGGAGCACGGTGGCACGGGCCCTGGGGTCGGCCGGGAGGGACGAGGCGGTCCGCCGCCACCTGATCCGCGCCCTGGGGTCACTGGGGGAGGCCGCCTCCGCATTCCTGGAGGAGCTGGCGCCGGCAGTCGGCGACCCGACCATCGAGGACGCCGGCCGTTGAGAACCGGCACCGTGCTCATCTGGGTGGGTCTGGCCGTGGTGCTGATCGGAGCGATTCTCCGCTGGGCGCCCTGGCTCCTGTCGTGGTTCGGGAACCTCCCGGGAGACATCCGCCACGAGGGGGAGCGGACCACCTTCTATTTCCCCATCACCTCCATGATCATCGTCTCGGTGGTGCTCTCCATCCTGATCAACCTTCTCCGGCGGGGTAGCCCGTGAGCGGCCCCCTCATCTCCCCGCCCGAGCTCCACGAGAGCCTGGATCGGGTTGCTCTCTTCGACCTGCGCTGGGATCTCTCCGACCCGACGGGAGGCCGGGCGCGATACCGAACCGGCCACATCCCCGGCGCCGCCTTCGTCGACCTGGAAGAGGACCTCAGCGCCCGCGAAGGCGCCGGGCGCCATCCTCTCCCCGACCCGGGCGACTTCGCCCTCACCCTGGGCCGCCTGGGAGTGGGGCCCCGCAGCGACGTGGTCGTCTACGACGATGCCGGAGGCAGCGTGGCGTCCCGCCTCTGGTGGATGCTGGAGGCCGTGGGTCACCGGGGAACGGTGCGCCTCCTCGACGGGGGATGGCCGGCATGGCAGAGCTCCGGCTACGAAGTGTCCACCACCGATGTCGTCCCCGCCCCGGTGCACTACCCGGCCCCGGCGGGATATCGGGGAACCATCGACCGCGACGGGGTACGGAGCGCCCACGGCCATCTCCTCCTCGACGCTCGCTCCCGGGAGCGCTACCGGGGTGAGACGGAGCCCGTCGACCCCCGCCCCGGCCACATACCGGGAGCGGTCTCCGCCCCCTGGGAGGAGAACCTGGCCGGGGACGGCCGCTTCGCGGACGCGGCCACGCTGCGCCGGTCCTACCAGTCGCTGGGAGCGGACCGGCGCCCGACGATCGTCTCGTGCGGAAGCGGTGTCACGTCCTGTCATCTGGCCCTGGCCCTGAAGCTGGCCGGCCTCCCCCGTCCCCTCCTGTATCCCGGCTCGTACTCCGATTGGTCCCGCTCCGACCTGCCGGTGGTGGAAGGGCCCTACCCGGAGTGATCGACGAGCGGGCCCTGCGGGCGATCGAGGCCTCCGACACCGATGAGCTCATCCGGGTGGTGGACGGCTACGCCGCCGGACGGATGTGGGAGCAGATGGCCGCGCTCCGAAAGCGATGCGACGAAGCCGTGACCCGCGGGAAGCAAGTGTGGGCCATCTCCGAGTACGTTCGCTATCGCTTCGCCCTGGACGGACCCGGGGAGTGGGCCGGACCGGTCGTGAGCGAGGGGGAGTCCCGTTTCACCCTCGGACCCCTTCCCGAGGTGGCAGCTTCCACCAAGACGTGGCGCGACCTGGAGCCGCATCTCGGCCCCGGCCCCCACCGCGCCCTCACCGCCCACGAGCGGGTGGTGCGAGGAGAGGCGCTGGAAGAGGCGGACATCGACCCCCTGGTGATGGATCTGCCCCTCCGGCTCTCCCCCTGGGAGCCGAGCTATCCCCTCGCCACCTACCGGTCCGACCGGGTGGAGGCACCAAGCCCGCCCCACCGCTCGCCGGGCGTCGCCCCTCTGGAGGGGGGCGGGGAGGCAATGGCGCCCGACGACGGGACGCGGGCGCTGCTCTCGGTGGTGGAGCACTGGGTGGAGACCTCCAATGGCCGGGCCCAGGCCCGCTGCGTGGACGGGAATGCGGGCGGGGCCGTGAAGGCCCTGGGGATCACCCGGGCCGGGCTGGAGCAGGTGGAGCCCCAGCTGGCGCTGGCATGGATCGCCTGGGCGGCGGCCGACGGAGGTGCCCATGGCCGCCGCCGGGGAGCGGCGGCGGGGCGCTTCAACGCCTGGTGGGCGGCGGGGGAGCTGGCCGGCCTGGAGTGGCCGCCCGATCCGGACGAGCTAGGAGAGGCGGTGGCGGCACTGCGCTGGTTCCTGTGGTCGGATGGCTCGCCCGACACCGGCTGGTCCCTGCGCGTGGCGATCGAAGCCGGAGACGGCCGGGCCTGGGCCCTATCGGCCGTCGACGCCGACTGACCAGGAAGAAGGGGGGTCAGGCCGTGGCGGTGACCCGGATGGTGTGCCAGCCGGTGGCGCCGTTGGGGGCGGGCGGGGCGGTCTCCGCCGTCTGGGTTTCGCCGGTGGCGTCCGTGGCCCGCACCCGCAGGGTGTGCTCTCCCTCGGTGGGCGTCCAGGGAAGCATCCACTGCCGCCATGTGTCCCGATCCAGCGGTTCCGCCAGTTCCGCCTCCAGCCACTCCCCATCGTCGATCTGCACCTCCACCCGCTCGATACCCACGTTGGGTGCCCAGGCGACGCCGGCAATCGCCCGCGGCTGGGTGCCGATCCGGGCCCCGGGGCGGGGAGTGTCGATCCGGGACTGGGTCTTGATCGGCCCTTCCTTCGACCACCCTCGCGGCACCCAGTAGGCATCGAAGGCCTCCCAGGTGGTCAGCTCGATATCCGACAGCCACTTCGTAGCCGACACGTACCCGTACAGGCCCGCCACCACC
>JBKHJQ010000077.1:0-8563 GCA_046538055.1 Actinomycetota bacterium | reverse complement strand
GCCTCCCCCCCCAGCGTGGCGACGAGCTCCTCGTGCACGATCTTGATCACCTGCTGGCCCGGAGTCAGGCTCTTCTGGACGTCCTCTCCTACCGCCCTCTCCCGAACCCGGGACAGGAAGCCCTTGACCACGCCGACGTTGACATCGGCCTCCAGCAGGGCCAGACGCACCTCCCGGAGGGCGGCATCCACGTCCGCCTCCGACAGCCGACCCTTGCCTCGCAGGCCGGAGAAGATCCCCTCGAATCTCTGGGTTAGTGCGTCGAACATGAGCATTCCCACCGTACCCGCATGGACGCCGCATGGTTACTCGGTTGCCATATCCTGAACGCACGTTTAGTCTATTGATCGTGCGTTCAGTCGATGAGGATCTCACCACGCGTGCCCGGATCCGCCAGGCCGCCATCGAACGGCTCCCCCGGGAGGGAGTGGGCGGAACGACTATCCGAGCCGTCGCCGCGGATGCGGGGGTCTCTCCCGCCCTGGTGCTGCACCACTTCGGATCGAAGAAGCGGCTGATCCGCTCCTGCGACGAGTACGTGGTGGACACGATCCGAACCGTGAAAGGAGGCGCGATCGAAGACGGCACGCTGTCGGATCCCTCCCTCATGGCGGCATCGTTCCAGCTCGCTCCCCCCATCCTGCGGTATCTGGGTTGGTCACTTGCCCGGGGAACCGAGGCGGCCGCCGACCTCTTCGACGAGATGGTGGAGGAGTCGGTGCGGCTCTTCGGGATGATGGAGGAGAGGGGGATGGTGCGGCCCACCGACAATCCCAGGGAGCGGTCCGCCGTCTTCCTCACGATGCAGATGGGAGCCCTCATCCTCCACGACCACCTAGAGCGCTCCATCGGTCTGGACATCTTCCAGACGGAAGGGGTGATCGCACTCTCCCGGCGCTCCATGGAGATCCTGGGGGGGCTCTTCACCGAATCGACCATCAACGAGATGACCGCCGCTCTCCAGCAGGCGGGCAAGGACCTCGAAGAAGGAGAACGAGATGGCTGACGCCCTGGTCACCCGCGGTCTGACCAAGCACTACGGCGAGACGCTCGCCCTGGATCACCTCGACATGGAGGTGCGGGCTGGTGAGGTGTTCGGCTTCCTGGGTCCCAATGGGGCCGGGAAGACGACCACGATCCGGCTCCTCTTGGACATCCTCCGACCGGACGAAGGCTCGGTGAGGCTTCTGGATCTGGATCCTCGCCGGGACGGAGTTGAGCTCCGGAGGAGGATCGGCTACCTGCCCGGCGACTTCGTGGTGGACGGACGCCAGACCTCCCGCCAGCTCCTCACCTACCTGGGGAACCTCCGCGGCGGCATCCCCACCGACCGTGTCGAGCAACTGGCCGGGAGGCTGGAGCTGGATCTGGACACGCGCATACGTAGCCTCTCCAAGGGAAACCGCCAGAAGGTGGGGCTCGTCCAGGCCTTCATGCACGACCCCGAGCTGCTGATTCTCGACGAGCCCACCAGCGGCCTCGATCCCATCATGGCCCGGGAGTTCCTGACCATGGTGGACGAAGCGCGCCGGCGGGGTCAGACCGTGTTCATGTCCTCCCACATCCTCAGCGAGGTGCAGCAGGCAGCAAATCGAGCCGGGATCATACGGCGGGGCCGCCTCATCGCCGTGGACGAGGTGGAGACCCTGCGTGCCAAGGCGGTGCGCCGGGTGGAGATCACCTTCTCCCGGCCGGTGGCCGAAGAGGCCTTCGCCACGGTGGATGGGATCACGGATGTGTCCGTGGAAGGGCCCGTGCTGCGTTGCCGGCTCACCGGGGAGGCCGATCCGCTCATCAAGGCCGCAGCCACACACACCGTCCGGGACTTCATATCCGAGGAGCCCGACCTGGAGGAGCTGTTCTTCCACTACTACACAGGAGACGAGATCGATGCTGCGTGACATCTGGACGAAGACGCTCTGGGATCAGCGCCGCGCCCTGCTGGGTTGGGCGGTAGGCCTACTGGCCGTATCCCTGATCTACGGGGGGTTCTACCCCTTTGCCGCCACCCCCGCCTACGGGGACCTGATCGCCAACCTCCCGGAGGGACTGGCGGAGGCGATGGGATGGAGCGACATCTCCAGCCCCCATGGCTACCTCGGCTCCACCGTGTTCGGGATCCTGGGGCCCATCCTGACGATCATCTTCGCCATCGCCACGGGAGCACGGGCGATAGCGGGAGACGAGGAGAGCGGCAGCCTGGAGCTTCTCATCACCCATCCGGTCACACGGACCCGGGTGGTCGTGCATCGGGCCATTGCCCTGATCCTGGCCGTGCTGGGGGCAGGAGCCATCGTGTTCGGGGCGATCCTGGTGATAAGCGGACCCATCGAACTCGAGCTCCCGATGTCCCACGTGGCAGCGGCCTCGCTGCAGCTTGCGCTCCTGGCCTGCGTGTTCGGGTCCCTGGCGATGCTGGTGGGAGGCGTGGTGGGGAGACGGGGTCTCGTGCTGGGGGTGAGCGCGATCGCGGCGGTGCTTTCCTACCTGGCCAATGGCGTCGCGCCCATGGTCGACGCCCTGGCCTGGATGCAGGACATCTCGCCCTTCTACTGGTTCGCGGGCACCGATACCCTGCGGGACGGCCTGGATCCGGCCAATGCCGCCCTGCTGGCGGGCCTGTCGGCCCTGTTTCTGTTGGGCTCGGTCATCGCCTTCAACCGCCGCGACGTGGCGGTGTGACGACGGGGGAAGGGTCCGGTAACGTCCCCCATGTGACGATCCCATCCCCCTTGTCGCGCCACTTTCCGCGCCCCTAGGCCGGGAATGGCGCGCGAGAGCACAGATCGGGATGAGGCGCTTCGGGCGGACATCCGCCGCCTGGGCCATCAGTTGGGTGAGGCCCTCACACGCCAGCACGGCCAGAGGCTGCTCGACCTGGTAGAGGAGGTGAGAGCGCTCACAAAGCGCATCCGCCAGGAGGACGACCCCCGGGCCGGCCCCGAACTGGATGCCCTCCTGGGCGGTCTGGAACTGGCCGAGACCATCCAGCTCATGCGGGCCTTCACCTCCTACTTCTACCTCGCCAACGTGGCCGAGCAGGTTCACCGCCTGGAGGACCTGGCCGACACCGAGAACGGGAACAGCCTGACTGCCACCGTCGAGAGGATCCGATCGGCGGATCTCGACGAGGATCTCGTCGCCGCCGTCCTGGAGCGCCTGGAGCTGCGGCCGGTCTTCACCGCCCATCCCACCGAAGCCGCCCGGCGCACCATCCTCACCAAGCTCCGGACCCTGGCCGAACTGGTGGAGGAGCGTCGGGATCCTCGCGCCACCGACTCCGACCGGGAGCGGGTGGATCGTCGCGTCGCCGAGCTGATCGACCAGATATGGCAGACAGATGAGCTGCGTCTGGAGCGTCCGGAGCCGCTGGACGAGGCCCGCTCGATGGCCTTCTACTTCGATCAGCTCTTCCAGGACGTCCTGCCCGCCCTGGGAGAGGACGTCGACCTGCACCTCCGCCAGCTGGGGCCGGCTGCCGGCCTCCACTCCCCCATCCGTTTCGGAACCTGGGTGGGCGGCGACCGGGATGGGAATCCGTCGGTGACTCCCGGCGTCACCCTCGAGGTGCTGGAGATGCAGCACGACAGGGGGTTGCGGAATCTCACGTCGGCCGTGGAGCAGCTGGCCGAGGAGCTGTCCACCTCCGGCCGCATCCAGTCGATCTCCCCGGAGTTGCGCCGCTCCCTGGCCGAGGACCAGGATCTGCTCCCCGGTGTGTGGGAGCGCTTCGGACGGCTCAACGCCGGTGAGCCCTACCGGCTCAAGTGCGCATACATCCACCAGCGACTGATCAACACCCGGCAGCGGATCCTGGAGGGCACCCGGCATCAACCCGGCCTGGACTACCCCGGACCGGAGGCATTGCTGGAGGAGCTGGACCTGATGCGCCACAGCCTGATGGCCCACCGGGGCGCGCTGGTGGCGGACGGTGTGCTGATGCGGCTCATGCGCAACGTGGCCACCTTCGGGTTCCATGTCGCCACCATGGACGTTCGGGAGCATGCCGACGCGCACTCCGACGCCCTCGCCCAGCTCTACCGGCGCCTCGGCATCGACTATCCGGCGCTCACCTCCCGGGAACGCACCGACCTGCTGGCCGACGAACTGGAGAGCATAAGGCCCCTCTCCTCGCCCACCACCCGGTTGGAGGACCGGGCCAGCCGCACCCTGGAGACCTTCCGCGCCATTCGCACGGCTCAGGACAGATACGGGCCGGAGGTGATCGAGTCCTACGTCATCTCCATGACCGAGGGTCCCGACGACCTTCTGGAGGCGGTCGTTCTCGCCCGCGAGGCGGGGCTCGTGGATCTGGCCCAGGATCTGGCGGCGATCGGGTTCGTCCCCCTGGTGGAGACCATCCCCGATCTCCAGAATGCCGGCGACCTGGTGGATGCCGTCCTCTCGCAGCCCTCCTACCGCCGGGTCGTGGAGCTCCGGGGCGACATCCAGGAGGTGATGCTCGGCTACTCGGATTCCAACAAGGCCGGTGGCATCGCCACCTCCCAGTGGGAGATCTACAAGGCTCAGCGCATCCTCCGCAACGTGGCGGCCGCCCATGGCGTGACACTCCGGCTCTTCCACGGCCGGGGCGGCACGATCGGGCGGGGCGGGGGCCCGACCCATCAGGCCATCCTCGCCCAGCCCTTCGGCACCATCGACGGTCCCATCAAGGTGACGGAGCAAGGCGAGGTCGTCTCCGACAAGTACGGGCTTCCCCGGCTCGCCCACCGCAACCTGGAGCTGGCTCTGGCCTCCGTGCTGGAGGCGTCGCTTCTCCACCGGGAGTCTCGCCAGCCCAGGGACGTGCTGGACCGCTGGACGGAGGCGATGGAGGTCTTCTCGGAGAGCGCCTACTCCGCCTACCGGAGCCTGGTGGATGACCCCTCGCTGGTCCCCTATTTCCTCTCCTCCACCCCGGTGGAGGAGCTGGGAGAGATGAACATCGGATCCCGGCCCTCCCGCCGGCCGGGAGGAGGGGGCTCGCTCGAGGATCTGCGCGCCATACCCTGGGTGTTCGGATGGACTCAATCCCGCCAGATCGTCCCGGGGTGGTTCGGGGTGGGATCGGGTCTGGCGGCCGCCCGCTCCCGGGGATACGAGGATGTTCTCGACGACATGTGGGAGAAATGGCTGTTCCTCCAGACCTTCGTATCCAACGTGGAGATGACGCTCTTCAAGACCGACCTCGACATAACCCGTCGATACGTCGACCGGCTGGTGGACACCGAGCACCGCCACGTCTACGACCGGATATGCGAGGAGTACGACCGGACGGTGTCGGAGGTGCTCCGCCTCAGCCGTCAACCCGAGCTTCTCTCCACCACTCCCCTCCTTCGCCGGACGCTGCAGGTGCGTGACGCCTACCTGGACCCCATCAACCACCTCCAGGCATCGCTGCTGGCCAGCGCCCGTGAGACCCCCACGCCCGATCACCAGCTCCAGCGCGCCATCCTCCTCACCGTGAACGGCATCGCGGCCGGTATGAGAAACACGGGATGACCCGCCCCGCCTTCGAGGACGCAGTGCTCACCGTGCTCTCGGGTCTCTCCCCGGGGGAAGTAGTCACCTACGGCGAGGTGGCGGACCAGGCCGGCTTCCCGGGAGCCGCCCGGGCGGTGGGGAGCCTCCTGGCCCGGACCGGTGCCGAGGTGCCCTGGTGGCGCGTCGTGGCCGCCGGGGGCCACCTGCGATCACCGCATCCCCAGAGACAAGCCCGGCTCCTGGCAGCCGAGGGCGTGATCGTGCGCCATCTGCGCGTGACGGACGGATAGGCTGACCACCCACGTACTGGAACGACATGGCTTTCAATGCAGTCGAACTGATCGAACGCAAACGCGACGGTGGTCGCCTCACGCCCGATGAGATCTCGTGGGTCATCGGGGCGTACACCGACGGGACGGTGACCGACTACCAGATGTCGGCCATGGCCATGGCGGTATTCATACGCGGTCTGGACCACGACGAGCTGACGGCCTGGACGGGTGCGATGCTCCACTCCGGTGAGGTGCTGGACCTGAGCGCCATCGATCTGCCCAAGGTCGACAAGCACTCCACAGGCGGGGTGGGCGACAAGGTCTCCATCCCCCTGGCTCCCATCGTGGCCGCATGCGGCGTGGCGGTGCCGATGATGTCAGGACGCGGGTTGGGCCATACCGGCGGGACGCTCGACAAGCTGGAGTCGATCCCCGGGTTCACGACCCAGCTGGATCCCACCCGTTTCCAGGAGGTGCTGGCAGAATGCGGATTCGTCATGGCCGGCCAGACGGCCGCCCTGGTCCCTGCGGACCGCAAGCTCTACGCCCTGCGTGACGCGTCCGGCTCGGTTCCCTCCCTTCCGCTCATCGCTTCGTCCATCATGTCCAAGAAGCTGGCCGAGGACCTGGACGGACTGGTGCTGGACGTCAAGGTGGGCTCCGGAGCATTCATGACCGAGCTGGAGAGGTCCCGGGAGCTGGCCGAGACCATGGTGGGCATCGGCGGTTCCCACGGAGTACCCGTCACCGCACTCATCACCGACATGTCCCAGCCCCTGGGGGCGATGGTGGGCAACGCCAGCGAGATCGCCGAGTCGATCGACGTCCTGGAAGGGCACGGCCCCCCCGACCTGGTCACCCTCACCAGATCGCTGGCGGTGGAGATGCTGGCCCTGGCCGGGATCGAGGACGGGGAGACGCAGGTCGACAATGCGATCCGGTCGGGGCGGGCCCTGGAGCGGTTCACCCGGATGGTCGAGGCCCAGGATGGCGACCCCCGGATCGTGGAGGACCGCTCCCTCCTTCCCGCCGCCGGGGATCGGACCGAGCTCCGGGCGGACCGCACCGGGTACGTCACGGCCTGCGACGCCCGCCGGATCGGGGTGGCCGCCATGCGGCTGGGAGCGGGCCGAACCCGACAGGAGGACTCCATCGACCCCGCAGTGGGGATCGAGCTGGTCGCCAAGACAGGCGACCCCACGAAGGAAGGGGATACGCTCGCTGTGATCCATCACCGACCCGGCGACATCGAGGATGCCCTCCGGCAAGCCGGCACCGCCTGGACGATCGGCGACGAGCCGCCGCCGCCCGCCTCCCTCATCCACGAGCGGATCAGCCACTCAACTTTGAGCGATTAGTCAACTTTTGGAAGCCGGGTACCATCTGCTCACCGACTACTTAAGGAGGAGCCTGAATGCAGGTAGTCGTCTGCGTCAAGCAGATCCCCGACCCTGCCGGCACCCAGACCCTGGACCCGGAGACACACTTCCTCGTCCGTCCCGACGAGCAGGTGCTGGATGACACCGACCGCTACGGCGTGGAGATGGGCCTGCAGATCGCCCAGGAGAACGAGGGAACGGTGACGCTCCTCAGCATGGGTCCCAAGGGCTCGATGCAGGGGATCCGCCAGGCACTGGCAATGGGCGCGGATCGCGCGGTTGTGATCGACGACGCCTCTCTCAAGGGATCCGACGCCCTCGTCACCGCCCGTGTCCTGGCTGCCGCCATCCAGCGAAACGATTTCGACCTCGTCATCGCCGGCACGGAGTCGACCGACGGCTACGCCGGCATCCTCCCCCAGATGCTGGCCGAGCTGCTGGATGCTCCTGCCCTCACTTATGCCACCCGGGTGGAGGCGGGGGGCGGGGCCGTCCAGATCGATCGTCAGACGGCGGCCGGCTACGACGTGGTCGAGGCATCACTCCCGGCTGTCGTCTCTGTCACAGCCGGCGTCGTGGAGCCCCGCTACCCCACCTTCAAGGGGATCATGGACGCCAAGAAGAAGGAAGTGGAAGAGATCACTGCCTCCGATCTCGGGATCGAGCCGGAGGTGCTGCAACGGGTCACAACGGTGGAACCCGCTCCCGAGCGGGAGGCCGGCACCAAGATCGAGGACGAGGGGGAGGCCCACCTCGAGATCGTCCGCCTCCTCGAGCAGAAGAAGGTGATCTGAGATGGCCAATGTATGGGTTTTCGTGGAAGAGGAGGCCGGCTCACCGGCCACGATCGGCCTCGAGCTCCTGACCAAGGCCCGCTCCATGGGCGAGGTGACGGCCGTGTACCTGGGAGAGGGAGCGGACGAGTCCTTCGCCACCCTGGGCCAGTACGGTGCGGGTCGGGTCCTGCATGCCGACCCCGGGGATCGCCTGCCCTCCGGGCCCGTGGCCGCCGCCCTGGCCGATGTGCTGGCTGAGGCCTCCGCCGACCTCATGCTCTTCGGCCAGTCCTACACGGATCGGGATGTGGCGGGCCGACTCGCCGCCCGTCTGGGCCGCTCCGTCCTCTCCAACGCTTCGGAGGTCGAGCTGCGCGACGGCTCCGTCGTGACCACCCATGAGGTCTTCGGGGGCGCCCAGCTGGCCACTGCCGAGGTTTCCGGCGACAAGCCGCACCTCGTGCTGGTTCGCCCCAAGTCGTTCCCCGCCGAGCCCGGGGAAGGCGCCAGCCCGGAGGTGACGCCTCTCGAGCTTCCGGACGCGGGGCAGTCCGCCGCCACCGTCACCGAGAGCCACGTGGAGGAACGGGAAGGCCCGCAGCTGGGCGATGCTGCGGTCATCGTCTCCGGCGGCCGCGGCCTGGGCTCACCC
>JBKHJQ010000076.1:0-8569 GCA_046538055.1 Actinomycetota bacterium | reverse complement strand
CCCGGCAAGGAGTCGACGAGTTCGTCCATCGCGCCGCCGACCTGATGGAGACGGCTCGAAGGGAGGCGCCCGACCGCCCCGGCTATGTGCTCCATCGTCCGTTCGAGGTCCCCTTCACGGTGGTGCAGGAGGCAGACGACGCCTGGCGGGTGGAGGGCGTGGAAGCCCGTCGGGCGGTGGCGTTCGCCGATCTCACCCAGCCGGAGGCGGCTGCGATGGCGGCCGAGAGGCTGGCTCGCCTGGGTGTGGACCGCGCTCTGGCCGAGGCAGGGGCGCACGAGGGAGACGAGGTCCGGATCGGCGACCTGGCTTTCGAATACGAGGAGCCGGGGGAGGGGACATGAGGCGGCCGGTGCCGGAGGGAGGCCGGCTGGTGGTGAAGGTGGGCTCGTCCAGCCTGATGACGGGCGAGGGGGGCCTGGACGAGTCCTCCATCGAGCGGGTGGCCGAGCAGGTGGCCGGATCCTGGAAAGCCGGCTATCCCACCGTGCTGGTGTCGTCAGGGGCGGTGGCGGCGGGACTGTCCGCCCTCGGCCTGAGCGCCCGTCCCTCCGACGTCCCGGGCCTGCAGGTGGCCGCCGCCGTGGGGCAGAGCCGGCTCATGCATCGATACGCCGAGGCCTTCTCCACCCGGGGGTTGGTGGCCGGACAGATCCTCCTCACCCGGGACGTCCTTGCTCACCGGGAGCAGTACCTGCATGCCCGCCAAGCCCTGGACAGGATGCTGTCGGAAGGCATCGTCCCGGTGGTTAACGAGAACGACACGGTGGTGATCGACGAGCTGCGCCTGGGAGACAACGACCGCCTGGCCGCCATAGTCTCGCATCTGGTGGGCGCCTCGCTCCTGGTGATCCTCACCGACACCGAGGGCCTCTTCGCCTCCGACCCCCGCCGGGGCGAGTCCGAGTTCCTGGCCGCCGTCGACCACGCCGACGAGAAGCTCGACCGCCTGGAGGGCGGGGGCCCGTTGGGGTCGGGCGGCGTCGCCTCCAAGGTGGCCGCCGCCCGCATCGCGGCGTTCTCCCGCATCCCCACCGTGGTGGCCTCGTCGGGATCGTCCATTCTCGAGGTCGTGGCCGGAGCTGCCATCGGGACGTGGGTGGAACCGCGCTCGACGATGCTGCCGGCCCGCAAGCTGTGGATCGCCTTCTGCCAGCCGTCCCGCGGATCCGTCGCCGTGGACGAAGGAGCTGCTCACGCCTTGCTCAATGGTGGGCGATCGCTCCTCCCCGTCGGGGTGGTGGGTGTGAACGGCGGTTTCGAAGTTGGAGACACCGTGGACGTGATGGGCGACGGCGGAAGGCTCCTGGCCCGGGGCCTGGTGCGGATGTCGGTTGGGGAGCTGACCGAGCGGCGGGGCCGTCGAGGAGGGGCGGAGGCGATTCACCGTGACGACCTGGTGGTGCTGGAGCTCAATCCCGTCGGCCGCTCCGGACCCGATGCGGCCCAATCATGAGTCCGAGGACCGGCGTCCCACCCGGGTGATCAGCCCTGCCGCCAGGATGAGTACGACACCGATCCCCATCCAGGCGTCTGGGCCGGGGACCGGGATGTCACTCCCCGGTCGGAGGAGCGTGAGTTCCACCACCCGGAGGTAGGTCTCGCCCTGCCGGTGCGGATCGGAGTGTACGAACTCGCCTGTCAGCCGCACCAGCGGGCCGCGACGGGCATAGCCACCCGGAGCCCCCTCCACCGGGGAGAACTGGCCGGTGGGAACGAGAGCGCCCAGACCCTGATTGGCGCTTGCCGGGTCCCCCCCGGCGGGCACAGGGGTTTCGGCGAAGGCGTCGTCGTTGACCTGCACCCACACACCCTCCTCCCGGGCCGAGTAGTCGCCCACCAGCTCTCCCGTCACCGCCACGCGCCGGCCGTCCCACTCCGCCGGGTCCGCCAGCAGCTCGGCGGCGTCCGCAGCCTCGGTCTCCCCCTGGGCCGTAGCCGGGGAGGGCACGGCGCTCACTATCACGACGAGGGCCCACGACACCAGCGGCTTCATTCCCCCACCACCGCCGAGACGACGAAGCCGGCCAGGGCGAACAGGGCGATGAACTCGAGGCGCCCCGCCCACATGAGAAGTATGTAGGCGAGCTGCAGGCCGGCGGGCATGGCGGGACCGGTGATGCCGACCGACAGCCCGACGGTCCCGGCCGCCGACACCGACTCGAAGAGGGCGTCCTGGAGCGGATAGCCATACATCAACCCCACCAAGGCTCCGAACAGGTAGAGGCCCACGAACAGGAGGCTGACGGCCATCACCGACTGGGCCAGACGGGGGCTGATCTGCTTGGGGCCGTTCTGGTAGTAGTTGCGCTTCACCACGGAGTGCTCGGGCAGGAGGACCTCTCGGACGAGTGCGCCGAGGGACTTGAAGGTGAGACCCACCCGCAGGGCCTTCACCCCGCCGGACGTGGAGGATCCCATTCCCCCCAGGGCCATGGCGGTGGCGAGGGCGGCGAAGGCCAGGCTCCCCCACCCCACCATGTCGGCGGTTCCCACCGTCGAGAACCCTGTGGAGGTATGAGCGGACAGCACGTGGAAGAAGCCTCGTCTCACCAGGGTGGCCACGTCGCCGTAGGCGCCGGTCATGATCAGGCCACCGAACAGCAGGGCGCTGATCAGCACCACGGAACTGGCCATGGACCGGGTCTCCAGGTTCCGGTGGATGCCCCGCGGGCCCCTCCACAGGGCGTAATGGGCGCCGAAGGAGAGGGTGCCGGCCAGCATCAGCCACATGACGACCAACTCCACCGCCGCCGAGCGGTAGTAGGCGAGGGACGTGGACATGGGGGAGAACCCGCCCGTGTCGAATGCTCCGACGAAAATGGAGTAGGCGTGGAGAAGGGCCCGGCCCGCCTGGAAATCCAAAAGGACCACGCCTATGGCCCAGAGGGCTCCGATCCCCACCAGCCCGTGCCACGCAGACACCAGCCAAATGAAGCGGGCGGTTGACCGAACCGAGGGAAACACCTTCTCGTCCCGGGCCTCGCCGTGATAGAGGGCCAGGATTCCGCCCCCCGCGAACACTGTGAGGGCTGCCAACACGATTCCCTGCCCGCCCAGGAACTGTGTGGTCTGGCGCCACACCGTCAGCGACAGCGGGCTGTGGTCCAGGTCGGCCATCACCGACAATCCGGTGGCGGTGAACCCGCTCACAGCCTCGAAAAAGGCGTCCAGCCCGCCGCCGAAGTGACCGCTCAGCAGGAAGGGGATGGACCCCACCGCCGGCACCAGTATCCAGGTGAGGGCGACGATCACCATGCCGTTGCCCCAGCGCAGCGATCGCTCACCGCGGGGTCGAAGCCGATCCGTCACGGCGCCCAGTAGGGCCGCCACACCCGACATCGTCAGGAACCAGCCCAGCGGCCTCCACTCCCGCGCCCCGATCGCCACCACGGCCGGGATCATCCCGCCCGCCGCCAGGATCCACATGATCCTGCCCAGGTAGTAGGCGATGGAGGCGAAGTCGTCGCGGTGGGGGCGGAGCAACATCAGAGGAGGAGCATCACCCAGGCGAGGAAGGCCATGACCACCAGCAGACCCAGGAGCGCTCCCACCTCGGCTAGAAGATGGAACACCCCGCCCTTGAGGTCGTCCGGATCCCCCATATGCGGGCGACGGCCCGTCATGCGTACTCCCCGCGGATCACGCTGCGAACCTCCTCCTCGTTCTGGGTGAACGTAACGACCATGACGCGATCGCCCGGCACGATCTGATCCGTCCCATCGGGTATCAGGATCTCCCCTTCCCGGCGGATTGCCGCCACGACGGTCGACTGCGGCAGCCCCAGGGCGGCGACCGCGGCCGGGGAGCGCCCGGAGGGAACCTCGATCTCCACCAGCCCGGCCTGGCCCTCTCCCAGCGCCGCCAGCCGGTTCAGCTCCCCTACGTCCAGATGCTGGCCGAGGATCTGGACGAGCAGGTCGGTGACCGAGACGTTCGGGACGTCGAGAGCGGAGAACGTCGACCTGTTGCGCGGGTCGTTGACCCGGGCCAGCACCTTCTCACAGCCGAAGGCTGCCCGGGCGAGCTGACAGGCCACCAGGTTGTCCTCGTCGCTCCCCGTGACGGCCACCAGGAAATCGGCGTGACGGCAGTTGGCCTCCTCCAGGATCCGCACATCTGTCCCGTCGCCTTCGATCACCATCGCCCGGGTCTGGGCTGCCACTTCCTGTGCCCGGGACGGATTCGATTCCACCAGCACCACGGTGTCTCGCTCGGAGGTGAGGACCCGGGCCAGATGGCTGCCCACCTTGCCCCCGCCCACGATCAGGACCTTCATCCCGCTTCCTCCAGGAGAGGTTCCACCCGGGAGCGGAACCCGTGGTGGGCGGCGGCTACCAGCAGATCCCCGGCCGCCAGGCGGTAGTCCGGACCGGGTATGGCCGTGTTGCGGCCCCGGCGGACGGCGGCCACTCGCAGCGCTCCTTCCACCTCCAGGTCGCCCACGCTCATGCCCTCCGCCCGCGGTCCCACGGTGAACTCCACCACCTCCACCTCGCCGCTGTCGAAGGTGATATGGAGATCGAACTCCTCGGAGGTGATCTTCTCCAGGATCACCGACGAGATGAGCTTGGTGGTGGAGATGTAGGGGATTCCCAGCGCCCGGTAGGAATCCTCTCGAGCCGGGTCCTGGAGTCGGGCGAGCACCCGGCGAACGCCGAAAACCGCCTTGGCGACCTCGGCGGCCATCAGGTTGATGTTGTCGTCATCGGTGACGGCACAGAAGAACTCCGCGTGCTTCAGCCTGGCCTCGTTCAGGACGTCCACGTCATAGGCCTCGCCTTCCAGGGCGAGCCCGTTGAAGGCCTTGCCCAGCTCGTCCAGCGCCTGGGAGGAGTGGTCGATCACCACCACGTCGTGACCCTCTTCGGAGAGTTCCGCCGCCAGCCTGCCGCCGACGCGGCCTGCTCCCGCAATGACTACATACATCCGTTACCTCCGGAACCCAGAAAGTCTAAGTACCCCGGGCTGGAGAAGGCATCAACGCACGGGCCGGGTGGGTCAGCGCCTCCAGAGATCCCGGGTGAACAGCACCAGGACCGGGAAGATCTCCAGGCGGCCCACGATCATGAAACCCGCCAGCATCCATTTGCCCAGGTCCGGGATGGCGGCGTAGTTCCCGGTGGGCCCGACCGCTCCCAGACCGGGGCCTATGTTGCCCAGGCTCGCCGCCACCGCCGAAGCCGCCGTCACCAGATCCAGGCGCTCGGTGAGATTGGCGTCGATGAAGGTGAGGAGGAAGGTGCCGGTCATGAAGAGGAACATGTAGAAGAGGAAGAAGGACTGGATGGCTTCGATGATCGGATCCGAGACCCGGCTCCGCCCGAAGCGGAGGGTGAACACGCCCCGGGGATAGACCAGCCGGCGCAGGTCGGCGAAGGCGGCCTTGGAGAGGATCCCCACCCGGAACGTCTTCACCGACCCGGCCGTGGACCCGGCCATACCTCCCAGGAACATCAGACCCACCATCAGGATCTGCAGCGCCGGGCGCCAGCCGCCGAAGTCGGCGGTGGCGAAGCCGGTGGTCGTGATGATCGACACGGCATTGAAGGCGGCGTCGCCGACCACGGATGCCACCGGATTCTGCTGCAGGAGGCCTCCGGCGACGAGGACCACGGCCGCCAGGGTCAGGGCCGAGTAGAGGCGGAACTCGGTGTTCTGCAGGTAGCGCCTGGGGTCGCGCAGTGCCCGGAAGTGGAGGGCGAAGCTGACCCCGGCGATGAACATGAAGGCGGTGATGACCCATTTCGTATACGAGGAGAACTCGGCGATGGACGTGGCCTCCGTCCCGAATCCCCCGGTCGACATCGTCGTAAGCGAGTGGACGGCAGCCTGGAACCAGTCCATGTCGCCTGCCAGGAGGAGCACTCCCAACAACACGGTGAAGCCCAGGTAGAGGAGCCAGAGGCGCTTGGCGGTCTCCTGGAACCGGGGCGTCAGGCGGTCCGGCGTCCCGCCGGGCGCCTCTGCCTTGGCCAGCTGCATGCCCCCGGTGCCCAGGAGGGGGAGGATCGCCACCGACAGGACGATGACACCCATGCCCCCGACCCATTGTGTGAGCCCTCGCCAGAAGAGGACACCTTTGGGGAGATCCGATGGGTTGGCCCGGATCGAGGCTCCTGTGGTGGTGAACCCAGAGGCGGTCTCGAAGAAGGCGTCTGTGATCCCGGGGATGCTTCCGGTGAAGAGATAGGGGAGAGCTCCGAACACCGACAGCGCGAACCAGGTCAGACCTACCGAGGCGAACCCTTCCTTCACCCCGATGGGCCCGGCGAGGCCCAGGATGCGCCACAGGGCGATGCCGATCACGACGGTGACCAGGGAGGCGGCGACCATGGCCAGGGCGGTGCGCGACTCTCCATACACGAGGGAGACGATGACCGGCAAGAGCATCGACACACCCACCGCCGTGATGGTGATGCCGATCACGAACGCCAGTGTGCGCGGCAGCGATCGCTCCACCGGCTGGGTGGCGAGCGGCATCAGTGGTGAGCGAAGAGGGCGGCCGACGCTTTGATGTCTGCCGGCAGGGAGAAGAAGATCAGATGATCGTTCTCCCGGATCCGGGTGGAGCCGTCGGGGATGAAGGTGGTGCCGTCGCGGGAGATCCCGCCCACCACCACACCCTGAGGCAGATCCAGCTCCACCAGCGACTTCCCGACGGCGACGGCCCCCGGGGAGACCTCCACCTCGATCGCCTCGGCGTCGGTGTCGGAGAAGGTCACGACCTGCTGGATGTCGCCGTGACGCACGAACCGGAGGATGGCGGAGGCGGCGAGCAGGCGGCTGGATACCGCGGCGTCGATTCCCACGCCCCCCAGCAGCGACACATAGTCGATGCGATTGAAGCGGGCGATGGTCGATGCTGCTCCCAGGGCCTTGGCCACCAGGCAGACGGTGATGTTCACTTCGTCCCACCCCGTCAGGGACAGCACTGCGTCGGTCCCGTCCAGCTCCAGGTCCCGCAGGACGGCCGGGTCGGCCGGGTCACCGTGCACGACCACCGCCTTGGGGTGACGGGCCGACATGGCATAGCAGCGTGGGCGCTCGGGGTCGATGATCGCCACGGAGAAACCCGCCTCCAGCATCGCCTCGACGGTGAGATCGGAGAGCCGGGTGGTTCCCATCACGATCACACGATCGACCTGCTTTCGGCGCAGGCCCAGAAGGGCGGTGGCCCGCTCGACGTTCTCGGCTGTCGTCATGAGGAGGGCATGGTCTCCCGCCTGCACGCGGGTGTCTCCGTGGGCGACGATGGTCTGGCCGTGACGCACTATCGCCGCCATCACCCAGCCCCATTCGGCATGGCGGAGGCGGAGCTGGCGCAGGGGAGCCCGGGCCAGGGGCGAGGTAGGGCTGACGATCCCCCCCACCATCACGAGGGCCCCATCGGCGAAGTACCCGATCTCGGACACGCCGGTCTGTCGCACGAGTGCCACCAGCTCCTCGGCGGCGGTGGCGCTCGGGTCGATCACTACGTCGACGCCCAGCTGGTCCACACCCTCCCGCAGATCCGGATCCTCGATACGGGCGACGGTGCGCTTGACCCCCAGGTCGTGGGCGGTGTGGCAGGCGAGGATGTTGGCGCCGTCCGAGTTGGAGACGGCGATCAGCAGGTCGGCGTTGCCCACGCCGGCCTCCTCCAGGGTGGACATGGAGGCGCCGTTCCCCACCACCACGAGGACATCCAGGGACTCCTGCAGATCGGCGGCCTTGTCCTCGTCGGCCTCGATCACATGGACGTCCTGGCCCTCGCTGGAAAGGCGCTCGGCGAGATAGGAGCCGACGGCGCCGGCTCCAACGACGATGATCTTCATGGGGCTCCTCAGGGTACTCGTTGCGGTGGCCCCAATCGACCATCCCTACACTGAGACGCCCGCGAGCAGGTGACCGCCACCGACGAGACCCAAGCAACCAGGAGAGCGCCGGAGCCGGTGAACCGCCCCGCGGGTGCCCTGACCCCTTCACGAAAGCCCATGACTACGACCATCCCCGAAATCGAATCTCCCTCCGCCCTCATGGACGCCCTCAGGGGCGTCGACTACCTGGCCGACGCCCGCATCGCCCAGGTGGCGTTCCTGGCCGAGCGCCTCGGGAAGCCCATCCTGGTCGAGGGCCCGGCCGGTGTCGGCAAGACGGAGCTGGCCAAGTCCCTGGCCCGACTATGGGATCGCAAGCTCATCCGTCTCCAGTGCTATGAGGGCCTGGATGAGTCCAAGGCCCTGTACGAGTGGAACTACAAGAAGCAGCTCCTTCGCATCCAGGCGGATCAGGACCACGAATGGGACGAGCTGGAGGCGGACATCTTCTCGGACGAGTTCCTGTTGAGCCGCCCCCTCCTGGAGGCGATCCGCTCCCAGAGTCCGGTGGTGCTCCTCATCGATGAGATCGACCGGGTGGAGATAGAGACCGAGGCCCTCCTCCTCGAGGTCCTCTCCGACTTCCAGGTCTCCATCCCGGAGCTGGGCACCATCACCGCCTCCACCCAGCCCTTCGTGGTGCTCACCTCCAACAACACGCGGGAGCTGTCGGAGGCCATCTTCGCGGACAACCCGGGGCGGCCCCCCCG
>JBKHJQ010000075.1:0-8719 GCA_046538055.1 Actinomycetota bacterium | reverse complement strand
CAGTGACCCATTCCGTGCTGAGCTCCACTCCCTGTGCCTCCGCCACCGCCTGCGCCGCCCCGGCCAGCAGGTCGGAGGCTGCCAGCCCGTGGTGCACATGCACGGCCCGCACCGGCTGACCCAGCCGGCGACACAGCCAGAGGAGGGCGGCGGAGTCGGCCCCTCCCGACAGGGCGACCACCCAGGGCGGGGGCGGGAGGTCGGCCGCCGCCTCGACGGTGGCGGCCAGTTCGATCAGGCGACGCGGCTCAGCCATCGGGAGGGATCCTCGATCTCCTCCAGGGTGGGGAGCGCGGCCGGGGACGACCAGGCCGCGTCCAGGGCCTCCCATCCGGCAACCCGCTCCACCTCGAGGATGAACGCCTCGCCCATCTCGTACTGACGCATCTTCATCTCCAGACCCGTGAGGCGGAACAGGAGCTGAACCCGGGGATCGGAGCGACGCGCCTTGAGGACACGGGACATGCGGGCATGGCCCCTCAGCATCCCCGACCCGATCCGGTCCATGACGACGTGGCCGTGCCCCTCCAGGAGGCTCATCAGTGCCTGCACCTGGTCGAGGATCTCCCGCTGCTCGGGAGAGGCGAGCACCCCCAGAAGTCCCCTCTCGTCCAGCACCGGCCGATTCTGGGAGCGGGCATCGGCCAGCTCCCGCAGGATCCGGATCAGGCGCCCCGGTTCGGGTACGGCCTGGCCGACCAGCTTCTCCACCAGGGACAGGAAATGCTCACGCAGCCACTCCACACCTACGAACTGCGCCCGATGGGTCATCTCGTGAAGTGCCACCCACAGGCGGAACTCGGAGGGCCGGAACTGATGGCGCCGTTCCATCTCCAGGAGGTTGACTCCCACATAGGCCACGGCGTCTCCCCTGTCTCCGGTGGGAAGCACCAGCTCGTACTGGCCCAGGACCCTCCGGGACAGAAAGCCGAGCAGCAACCCAGTCTCCGCCGAGACCACCTGGTGGGCGAGCGACGCCGTGGCCGCGCCCACCCGGCCCGAGGCCTCCAGGCGCTCGGCGATGCGCCGCTCGGCCGGCTCCAGGAGATGCCCGAACGATGCCAGGTTGCGGTCCACCCACTCGGGGCGGGACACCACCCTCACATCGGCGGCGGCGGGAGCGGGCAGCCGGGTGGCTTCCCCCACCAGGGCGGAGGCACGGGGAGTCACCTCTTCCATCTCGCCTCTCAGATGATCCAGCACGTAGGTGCCGGCCAGGGGGTGCGACCCCGCCACCCGGGCCGCCAGGCGACCGGACAGGGCGGAAGGAGCGCTCACTCCACGACTTTGTATCGGTTCCGGACCACCCGAACGAAGTACTGAACGGTGGTGATTATCACCACCACCACCGCCAGCACCAGCAACGTGGGTATCAGATACCGGTACGTCCAGTCGGGAGTGGCCTCATCGGCGGCGGTGGGGGGAACACTCACGGCGGGAGGGGGAACGTCCTCCTGGGTGGCGGCGGTTGTGTCGGTGGCGCCGGTAGTGGTGGTCTCGGGCTCTTCCACGCCCAGGGCAGGCAGGGCGACCGCGACCAGGAGCAAAGCGAGGAGGAGCATGGCAGGCAGCGAGCGGGAAGCAGTTGACATGTCGGAGAAACACTACCAACGCCGCTCGCGGCGGCAGAACGGCGTCAGTCCCGGGGGACGGCTCGCTCCTCCCTGAGCGCTTCGTTGAGGCGGGTGATGAAGTGGTCGGGAACTTCCTCCGCCAGGCAGTCCCGCACCACGATCCGGAGGCGCCGCTCGAAAGTGAAGCCGTTGAGACAGGGTGGGCAATCGGCCAGATGCCGGCGGATGCGGCGGCGCCGCCACCATGTCAGCTCCCGGTCGAGATACAGATAGATCTCGGCCAGAGCCTGATCGCAGGATTCGCTCATGGTGTTTCGGCTCCCTCGGGCACGAGTCCTCTCTGGCTTGCAAACTCCCACAACGCTCGCTGCAGCTGCTTTCTTCCACGATGGAGCCGCGACATGACCGTCCCGATGGGGACATCGAGGATGTCGGCGATCTCCTTGTAGGAGAATCCCTCCAGGTCGGCCAGCAGAACGGGCAGGCGGAAATGCTCCGGCAGCGCCTCCACCGCCTCCTTGATGTCGGACTCCACCAGACCCTCCAGGAGGGTGTCCTCGGCAGAGCGGGCCATGTCGGCCGCGTCCTCGGATCCCAGCCGCCGGTAGAGATACAGGTCCTCCACCTCGCCCAGGTCGGTCTCGGCGGGCCGGCGCTGGGCCTTGCGGTAGCGATTGATATAGGTGTTGGTGAGGATGCGGTACAGCCACGCCTTGAGGTTGGTGCCCTCGGTGAAGGTGTCGTAGGCCCGGTAGGCCTTGAGCATCGTCTCCTGCACCAGATCCTCGGCGTCGGCGGGGTTGCGTGCCATCCGCATGGCGGCGGCATACAACTGACCGGCGTAGGGCATGGCGTCCCGCTCGAAGTTCGCCTGGTCTGCCAAGAGCCGGAGAGGGGATTCGAACCCCTGGCCTAGGCTTTACGAGAGCCTCGCTCTGCCAACTGAGCTACTCCGGCGGAGCGGGTAATGGTAGTCGGGACCCGCTCCTCCCCAGACTCGGCGGAGGCATGGGATGAAGATGATCAGTCGCCCACCGGACCAGCTTCCTCTGATTGTTGGCGGTTGCTGTCAACCGCAAGCTCAGCTGTTGCATCCCGTCGAACAATGACGAATGGACGTAGTAGCACTTGTCGGTCGTGGCGTCGTAGACGGCGAGCCAATCGATCTGCTCAGCCGTGTGGGCATATCTGACCCAATCAGAGGTCGATTGACTCTCTACCTTCACCACTTTGCCGTCCGACTCGGTGTACTTCACCTGGACCCGCTCCAGGGTGCCGGTCTCCTTTCTCTACAAGATGACGTCGAACGGCACGTCATGGCCGAAGGGGAGGGCGATCCCGAAACCCCGCCCCTTGAGGTCGGCGATGACCATCGCCTCGCCGATCTCGCCCTTGATGGTCGTGATGCCCATTGCTCACTCCATTCGCTCCGGTGAGCACGAGCCTACGGATCGGCTATGACATGTCTCGATAGGTCACGAATGATTGTGTTGCAAGCCGGCCGGGACCGCGGCTGGGGACAGGATCCGGTCCACCAGCCCGTACTCCACCGCCTGGTCGGCCGTCATCCAGCGATCCCGGTCGGTGTCCGCCCGGACCTGGTCCAGGTCCTGTCCGGTGTGGTCGGCCAGGATCCGGTTGGCCATCTCCCGCTGCCGCACGATCTCGGCGGCGTGGATCTCGATGTCGGAGGCCTGGCCCTGCAGTCCACCCACATGCGGCTGGTGGATCATGACCCGGCCGTGGGGCAGCACCGAACGCGTCCCCGCCTCTCCCCCGGCCAGGATCACCGCCGCGGCGGAGGCGGCCATGCCGATGCAGATCGTCTCCACCTGGGGACGGACGTGCTGCATCGTGTCGTAGATGGAGAACATGGCGTCCATCGACCCGCCCGGCGAGTTGATGTAGAGGGAAACGGGCTTGTCGGGGTCGTCCGACTCGAGATGCAGGAGCTGGGCGACCACCAGGTTGGCCACCTGGTCGTCGATGGGATGGCCCAGGAACACCACCCTGTGCCCCAAGAGACGGGAGTAGATGTCGAAGACGCGCTCGCCGCGGGACGTGTGCTCGATGACGTTGGGGACCAGCATGGCCACCTCCTCCATATGCAATCGGCCAGTTGCACATCATTCTAGCACGAGCTGCAACTGCTAAGTTGCACTACATGGATGAACAACCCGAGGTCGAGCGCAGCGTGGAGATCGACGCCACCCCCGAGGAGATCTGGGAGCGGATCACCGACGGGGAACTGGCCGAGGAATGGCTGGGGGTGACGATCGCTCCCCGCCCGGGTGGACCCGTGACGGTCCCCGGGGAGGACACGATCGGGACAGTGGAGGAGGTGGACCCCGACCGCTCCATAACCTGGTCGTGGCGACAACCCGACGGTGATCCCTCCCAGGTGACAATCGCCATAGAGCCCACCCCGGGCGGCTCCCGCGTCACCATTGTCGAGAGGCTCCTCGAGTACCGGATCACGGGCGCACCTCCCACCTTCCTCGCCCAGGCGGCGTGACCGATCCCCAGCCTCTCTTCACCGCCCTGGCCGACCCCACCCGCCGGGCCGTCTTCGAACGGCTCTCGGCGGAGGGCCCGGCCTCGGCGTCCCGCCTGGCCGAGGAGATGCCGGTGTCCCGCCAGGCCATAGCCAAGCACCTGGCGGCTCTGGACGAAGCCGGGCTGGTGGAGCGGACGGCGAGGGGGAGGGAGGTCCGGTACGAGGCCCGCCCCCAGGCTCTCCAGGAGATGACAGGGTGGGTGGAGAAGGTGGGGCGGGACTGGGAAACCCGGCTGCAGCGGCTCAAGAAGATGATGGACGAAGCCTGATCGGGGCAGCCGCCCCCTACGCCAGGGACGCAAAGAGGTTGGCGAGCAGCAGCTGGCGGCGCAGGTTGAGCTGCAGGTCCACCGCCGCGTCCAGCACCCTCTCGGCGTTGGCCACGGCCTGGGCGGGCGTCACGTCGGTGAGGTCGGCCAGGGGAACGTCGGTGTTGCGGACCGGTCCCCCGTGCTGGAGGGAGGCGGAGTCGGTGTACCAGGAAGCCAGGATCTCCAGGCCGCTCGTGAGCAAGGCCAGCTCCGCCCGCCTCTCCGCCCGCGCCTTCCTGTCCTTGTCTTCCTCCGATCCCACCGCCTCGGCCACCATGGGTCCCAGGGCATCCAGCACCTCCTCGGCCAGTCGCTGGGCGTCCCCGGGACGGGGGGTGACCCGTGTGGGGATGGAGAGCCACATCCTCCGGAACTCGGAGGCCTCGGGGCGGTTGGCCAGGGAGAGGGCCAGGCCGGGACGTCCCCCCGCCACCCGTGCCAGGCCCTGGGCATGGTCGGGCTCGATCCCGGACCCGCCCAGGACGTCCACCAGGTCTTCCTCCGGAACCCGCCCGAAATGGACCGTCCGGCAGCGGGAGGCGACTGTCGGGGGGAGATCGTCCTCCGACTCGGTCACCAGGATGAACACGGTGGTGGGGGTGGGCTCCTCCAGCGTCTTGAGGAGGGCGTTGGCGGCCTGATCGGTCATCGCCCCCGCCTCCTCGAAGAGGAAGACCTTGCGCTCCCCCTCCACGGGCGCCATCGCCGCCTGCGCCACGACCGAGCGGGCCTGCTCCACTCCCAGCGTCGCCTTCCCCTCAGGCAGGACAGGGACGAGGTCGGCGTGGTTGCCTGACCGCACCCTCCGGCAGATGTTGCAGGACGGATCCGCCGACGGACACAGCAAGCCGGTGGCGAAGTGCCGGGCAACCGTGGCCTTGCCCACCCCGGCCGCTCCCGCGAACAGGTAGGCGCTGGCAGGCCTCTCCAGCTCCCGCTCCAGGAACGACACGATCCGCTCATGGCCCACCACCCCTTCGAACCAGGAGGTCACGACCCCTCCTCGACGAGCCGGGCTATCTCGGCGACGATGGCATCCACGCTGTGGGAGGCGTCGACCAGGCGCACCCGCTCGGGCTCCTCTTCTGCCAGGTGCCGGTAGGCCTTCGCCACGGCCGCCTGGAAACCCTCGCCTACCCCACCTATGCGATCCACTATGTCCTGGCGGGCCAGGGCCTCCCCTGGCTCCACCCACAAGACCACCACCAGGTCCGGGACGACGCCATCCAGCCCCGCCTCGTTCACGGCCCGGACGGCCTCCACACCCAGTCCCCGGGCGGCCCCCTGGTAGGCGAGAGACGAGTAGTACGACCGGTCCGAGACGACCCATTCCCCCCGCTCCAGAGCGGGGGCGATCACCTCGGCGGCGAGTTGGGCTCTCTGCGCCGCAAACAGAAGCGCCTCCGTCCAGTCCGCCATGTCTTCGCCGTGGAGCAGCAAGTCCCGGATGCTCTCGCCCACCGGGGTCCCGCCCGGCTCCCGTACCAGGCGCACCGTCCGCCCGGTCCGCCCCAGCCGCTCGACCAGTGCCGCGCTCACGGTGGATTTCCCCGCTCCGTCCACACCCTCTATCGCCAGGTAGCGGGTCATTCCTCGTCCTTGCGCCGGGAACCGCGCATCCAGGTGATGGTGTCGGCCGCCTCCGACATCCGCTCCAGCTTCTCCTCGTCGAAGTGCAGCCTCCACAGCTTGGCTCCCACCAGCACGGCGAGGCCCGCCAGGCCCACCACCACGCCGCCCAGCAGCATCACGGCCCGGATGCCATTGTTGAGCTCTCCCGGGAACACCCCGGCCAGGGCGGCCGCTCCCACCCCGGCCAGGGCGAAGGAGATGAGCAGCGCGGTGCGGGAGAAGGTGTAGACGGCGGCGAAGGTCCGACCCCGCACCTCGTCGGCCACCGAGGCGTGCAGGTGAGTGAAGCCGCTCACATAGGCGATCCCGGTCCCTATTCCCGCCACGAACGCCCAGCCTGCCGCTCCCAGGACCCTGTTGGCAAAGGCTGCGAGGGAGATGGCCACTCCCGCGATGAGAAGTGAGAAGCCGAACAGCGGCTCCCGCCGGGTATTGATGTTGGCGACGACGGTGACTCCCAGCATTCCCAGGCCAACCCCCACCCCCAGCGCCGTGACCAGGATCCCGTAGCCGGATTCGCCCGCTCTCAGCACCTGCTCGGAGAAGGGCTGGCCCAGCACGAAGAGCGCCCCGCCCCCGAACAGCCCCGCCGCCATCCCCAGCATCAGGCGCCGGACCGGCCCCGCCGCGAAGACGAAGCGCATCCCGTCGGCCACGTCCCGCCAGGCGGTGGGAGAGCCCGCCTTCCCTGCTCCCCTCTCCCGGGCGCTGCGGGGGGCCCGGATGGGGATGGAGATGACTATGAGGCCGGAGACGAGGAAGGTTGCGCAGTCGAAGAGGAACGCCGCCCCGATGGAGGGACCCACCGTCCCGACCTGGGGCATGAGATGCCCTCCCTCGGCCAGGAGGGCGAACAGGAGGGATCCGACGGGGGCCGTGCCGTACATGGCCGCCAGGTTGAGGCCGTTGACTGCCAGGAGATGGTCGCGCCTCACCAGGTTGGGAACCACCGCCTCCCGGGCGGGCTGGCGGATCAGGGCGAAGACCTCGATCACCACGATGAGCAGGAAGAGCTGCGTGTAGTTGGTGACGAACAGGAGCCCCAGCACCAGCAGTGCCCGCCCGAAGTCGGAGACGATCATGGTCGTCTTGCGGCTCCATCGGTCGGCGATGAGCCCGCCGAGAAAGCCGAAGAACAGCCCCGGGAGGATCCGTCCCACCAGGGGAACGAGGATCGCGATCGTGGCAGCCCTTCCTCCCCCTGCCAGGCGGGCGGCCAGAGCGAAGTTGGCGAAGAGATTCACCCAGTCCCCCAGGCTGGATATCGCCTGGGACCACCACAGACGGGCGAAGGGGCCACGGCGGATGAGGTCGCGGGCCCGCTGGGCAAGAGGTGCATCCATCGAACCAGAAACGGTAACCGCATCGACCGACACAGCGGGCTCCCTACTTCTTCTCGTCGGCCGGGCTGGTTTACTGTCACGTCCAGAACATGAGCAAGACACTCGTCATCGTCGAGTCGCCCACCAAGGCGCGCAAGATCTCCGAGATCCTGGGAGACGAGGTGGTGGTGGAGGCCTCCATGGGCCACATCCGCGACCTGCCTCGCTCCGCCAAGGAGATCCCCGCCAAGTACAAGGATGAGGATTGGGCCAATCTGGGCGTGAACGTGGAAGGCGACTTCGAGCCCATCTACGTTCTCACTCCCAACCGGCGCGACAACATCAAGAAGCTGAAGGGCCTGGCCAAGGAGGCGGACGAGATCTACCTTGCCACCGATGAGGACCGGGAGGGAGAGGCCATCGCCTGGCACCTGGTGGAGGTCCTGAATCCCAAGGTGCCGGTGAAGCGGATGGTGTTCCACGAGATCACCGCCCCCGCCATCCGCAGCGCCTTCGACAATCCCCGCCAGGTGGACGAGCGCCTCGTCGACGCTCAGGAGGCCCGCCGCATCCTGGACCGCCTCTACGGCTACGAGGTTTCGCCCGTGCTGTGGAAGAAGGTGGCCACCGGCCTCTCGGCCGGTCGGGTCCAGTCGGTGGCCGTCCGCATCGTGGTGGAGCGGGAACGGGAGCGAATGGAGTTCACCTCCGCCTCCTACTGGGATCTGCTGGGCAGGTTCTCACAGCCCGGCGAGACCTCGTCGTTCGAGGCCACCCTCACCGCCGTCGACGGCACCCGGGTCGCCACCGGCCGGGACTTCGACTCGTCCGGGCAGGTGGGCGATGGCGTGGTGGCACTCGACGCCGACGCCGCCTCGGCCCTGGCGGACGGGCTGGAGGACCGGGAGTTCGCGGTGCGTTCGGTGGAGACGAAGCCCTACACACGCCGGCCCTATGCCCCGTTCCGGACCTCCACGCTGCAGATGGAGGCGGGCCGCAAGCTGCGCTTCTCGTCGGCCCGGACGATGTCGGTGGCCCAGCGCCTGTACGAGAACGGCTACATCACCTACATGCGGATCGACTCGGTCACCATGGCCACCGAAGCAGTCGCCGAGGCCCGGCGCCAGGTGGAGCGCCTCTACGGCAAGGAGTACGTGCCCGATTCGCCTCGCAGCTACGGGAACCGCGCCAAGAGCGCCCAGGAGGCACATGAGGCCATCCGCCCCGCCGGGGACAGCTGGACCACGCCCCAGCAGGTCCGCGCCGACGTGGGCCCGGACGAGGCCCGGCTGTACGAGCTGATCTGGAAGCGGACCCTTGCCT
>JBKHJQ010000074.1:0-9101 GCA_046538055.1 Actinomycetota bacterium | reverse complement strand
CAGCCCGCGGAGCAGTCGTGAGCGCGGCCCCGTCCACCTCCGACGCTATCGACACACGGTCGAGCACACCCTCGGCCCCGGATGAGAGGATCTCTCTATGAAGCTGATAATCGCATACATAAAGCCCTTCAAGCTCGGAGACGTGGGCGAGGCCCTCAAGGGGGTGGGGGTATCGGGAATGTCGGTGGCCGACATCTCCGGCTTCGGCCGCCAGTCCGGCCAGAAGGAGGTCTACCGAGGGGCCGAGTACGAGGTGGACTTCATACCCAAGGTCCGTCTGGAGATCCTGGTCCCCGACGAGCTGGCCGTCCCGGCGGTGGAGGCGATCGAATCCACCGCCAAGACGGGCGAGATCGGGGACGGGAAGATCGCCGTCCTGGCGGTCGAGGATGCCGTGCGGATCCGCACCGGTGAGCGGGGCGCCGACGCCATCTGATCGTCCGCCTCCCCTGGAGGGGTTCCTGGGGCTGCGGAGCTCGCTCCGGGCCTCGCCGGTGGGGGAGGGGGGCAACGCGGCGTGCAGGGCCCTGTCAGCCGCCATGGACGGGGCGGTTCGAGATCTGGCAGACGGGCTCCCCTCACCGTCCCTGGCCGTGGTGGCGGTGGGAGGGTACGGGCGGGCCGAGCTGAGTCCCTATTCGGACATCGATCTGATGGTCCTCCACGACCGGGAGGATCCTGCCGAGGCGGCAGCGGCCATCTTCCGTCCCTTGTGGGACGCGGGCCTGCGACTGGGCCATTCCGTACGTACCGTCGACGAAGCCGCCCGGGCCGCCCGGGAGCGGTTCGACACCTTCACCACCCTCCTCACCAGCCGCCTCGTGGCCGGCGACGAGGAGCTGTTCGACCTCCTGCTGGCGGAGGTCGGCACCGTCATCCGCGCTCGTCCCCTGCGCCGGTACCTTGTGGGCGAGGAGCTGGAGCGGCGACGGCGCGACCCCTACCTGGCGATGGCAGTCGACGTGAAGGCGGGCAGGGGCGGACTGCGGACCTTGCACGGCTTCGAGTGGGAGAGACGCCGCGAGGCGCTGATCGGTCGGTTCTCGCCCCAACCCGCACCGGCCGAGGAAGCGGCCCGGGAGACGCTCCTGCGGGTTCGCAATGCGCTCCACGCCACGTCCGGTCGTCCCCAGGACATCTTCACGCATGAGCTCAGGGAGCAGGTGGCCCGGTGGCTGGGAGAAGATGCCTTCGGTATCGCCCGGGAGCTGGTGGAGGCTATGCATACGGTGGACAGCCTGGCCGACCTCCGATGGCCGGAGGTGACCCGGCCTACCCGCTCCCTGACCCGCAGGGCCTGGAACCGAGTGCGAGGGAGGGGCGGGTCGCGGCCCTCAGAGGGGACGCCCACCGCTGCCGACATCATGGACCTGCTCCGGTCCGGCCAGGAGGGGCGCACCGTCCTGGAGCGGATGCTGCGGGACGGTCATCTCCAGGCGGTGCTGCCGGAATGGGAAGAGGCGCGCCTGACGCCCCAGCTCGCCCCTTTTCACGAGCATCCCCTGGCGGCGCATCTGTGGCGGGCCGTGGACGAGATGTGGGAGCTGATCGACGGGGACGATGCCCACTACGCAGCCATCGCCGCCGAGGTGGGCTCCGTCGACGCCCTCGTCCTGGCCGCCTTCCTGCACGACATCGGCAAGGGGAGAGGGGGCGACCACTCCTCGGTGGGCGCCGAGATCGCCTCCCGCTTCTGTCGCCGGATAGGGTGCCCACCGGATGTGACGGAGCTCGTGGAGAGAGCCGTGGCATATCACCTCCTGCTCTCCGAGACCGCCACCCGGCGGGACCTGGACGACCCGGTGGTGATCGACGAGGTGGTGGAGAAGGTGGGGAGCCTGCGGCTCCTGCAGGTGCTCTACCTGCTGACCGTGGCCGACTCCCGGGCCACCGGCTCGTCGATGTGGAGCGACTGGAAGTCGGTTCTGGTGCGGACGCTCTTCCTGCGCTGCGCCGCCCGGTTCGGGGCCCGACATCCCGACATGGCCGATGGGGCCGGAGAGGCGAGCGACCGGGAGGTGGCAGATCACCCTCTCCTCGAGGCTCACCTGGAAGGGATGCCTGTCGAGTACGTGCGGAGCACATCTCCCCGGGAGGTCGTCTGGCACCTGGAGCTGATCGACGAGCTGGACTCGCACTGCCGCCTGGGGGTCCGCGACGGGGAGGTGGCAGCCACCGCCGTGGTGGTGGGAGAGGACCGGCGGGGATTCCACCGGATCGTGGCCGAGACGTTCGCCGCCAACGGGATCGATGTGCTGGAGGCGCGCCTCGCCTCCCGCCGGGACGGGGTGGTGGTGGACAGGTTCCTGGTGCGCGACGACCGCACTGCCGGGCCCATCCCGACCGACCGCTGGGATGGCGTCCGCCGCGACCTGGAGGCGGCGCTGGCGGGAGACCTCGACAGCGGGTCGAAGGTGGCGGCCCGGGCCGAGGCCTATGCGGCCGTGGCCCCCTCCGCCCTCCCTCCCCGGGTTCGGGTGATGCTCGACGAGAGGGACGGCGACGGGGTGGTCACCGTCCGGTGCTCGGACCGGATCGGGCGGCTGGCGGAGGTCCTGTCCATTCTCCAGGACTGTGATATGGACATCCGCCTCGCCAAGATCGACAGCCGGGGCGGGGAGGTGGTGGACACCTTCCATATTCGGGGTCTGTCCCGCCCCGAACGGATCGAGGACTTGTCCCGACTGGAGTCCCGTATCGCCGCCGCCATCGCCTCCTGAGCTGGTGGGACGTATCCTGGTATAGGGCTAGCAGATTCTTCTCTGGTTTGAGGTCTATCGACGGCTCGGGGAACCCTGCGGCGCCTTCTAGCCCAAGGGAGGCGGTCACCAGCGGAGGTAGGGCCCGAGGAGCGGGCGTCCCTACTCCGATGACGAACCCGGAGGGTGGTGGGGCCGCCTACCAGTAGTGGGGTCGGGGCCCGACGGCCCGGCCCAACGCTCCCAGTATCCAGAGGATGGCTCCTACCACGACCAGCACCGCCCCGACGGTGTACAGCAGGGAGATATCGAGGAGGTAGGCGAGGAGGATGAGGATCACGCCGCCCACGATCATGATGTGCCTTTCGGTTCGCTGGTCCGTGAGCTACCCGTTCCGGGTCGGCCCCAAACCCGCCCAGGGGATGGTCAGGCGGAGGCGGGGAAGGCGCCGGCGTCGTCGATGCCCAGGTCCTCGGCATGTTGCGGTTCGACGACCACCGAGACACGCTTCGTTCCCGCTCTCTGGACGAGCCGCAGGAGACCGGCCGCTCCCGCCCGGTCCAGGGATGTCACCCGGGTCAGGTCCAGCACGAGACGTCGCGATCCCAGGTTGATGAGGGCGCTCTCCAGATGAGAGGCCGCCGCCTCGTCGATCACACCTTCCAGGATCAGGACGCGTCGGTCCGTGTCCTGTTACCACCGAAACCGGTAGCGGGACAGAGCGGGGTCCCTTCCCGGGGACGGCCGGGAGGAGGGGAAGGTCATCGGTGACGAGCTCCAGGGCCCAGACTCCGCATCCAGCGGGTGAGGCCCAGCACACCGAAGAGGACCCCGCCCACCGTTGCGCCGGCCACGGGGTCGGTACCCGAGCCGTCGAGAAGCGCGAACATGGCTCCGACCAGGCCGCCCAGCAGGGTGGCCGCGATCGCATCGACCGGGAGTCGATCGGTTTCCATTCAGGTCCTCCTTCCCTGCTACCACCCATACCCGGACCCGGTGGCCCCAAACAGGGAATCGTGACGTGCCCGCCGCCCGGCGAGCACCGGCTGCCCGCAGGCGGCCCCGGAGCCGGCCCGCCCCTGGAGCGCTCGGGAGGGACGGGCGTTTCGCCTGCCGTACCGGGGGGTAGGTCTCGGGGGGTAGAAGCAGGTGACCGATCAGGAGGCTTCAGCTTTGCGAGGCAGAAAGGGTCATGTGGGGAAGCGGATCGCCATCGCCTCCCTGGCACTAGTGGTCTGGTGGCTGGGCAGACGGCTATGGCCGGCCAGGCGAACAACCCCGGGCGAGCAGACCGCCTCTTCCCCCCCGTCCCGGAGTCAGGCGGCTCCGCCCGACCCCGTCGACGAGGCGATCGCAGAGTCGTTTCCCGCCTCCGATCCGCCTTCCTACGCCGGATCGGGCCATCCCACCTCCTGACGGCCGGCACCCGCTGCCCGGATGGGCAGGTTTGGGGGTTTGACCGGCTCCCTGCCGGGTAGCAACGGGGCATCTCCCCGGGAGGTGACCGATGGCTGACAACCCAGGCAGACCGGGTCTGGAGAGCGACCACATTCCCCGCGACCGCCGGTCGGTGGTGGCGTGGGTGGACGACGTCCCCACGGCCCGTCGGCTCATGGAGGACCTGGAGGCGCACGGGGTGCCCCCCGGCTCCATCGCCCTGGGTGGGGCGGTTCCCCCCGAGGACGACGCCGCCCACGCCGACATGCCCGAGTCGAGCGCCATCGTCGATGTGACACGTGCGATGGTGGTGGGTGCGGTCATCGGAGCGGTTCTGGGTGCCGGCGTCGGGGCAGCCATCACCGCTCTGTTGACGGGCCTGAGCCTGTTTTGGGGTGTTGCCCTGGGGGCCGTCTTCGGGGGCGGCATCGGGCTGGCCGGGGGAGGTATGGCCGTGGCCAAGTTCAACTCACCGGCATGGAGAGAGACCTATGAGACGGTGGAGTGGGAGGATTCGGTGGCGGTGGGCGTGCACGACCAGGGCTCGGAGATCCTGGAAGTCGCCGAAGATGTCATGGAGAGGTCTCAGCCCCTGGCCATACGCAGGCTGGACGATGGAGCCTGACTCTCGTCGTCCTTCTCTCGCGGGTGACCTGCATGCCCTGGGAGCCGCGCCCGAGGCGCCGGACGAGAGCGCATCCGGCACCGAGTCGGTCGCCATGGAGCTCAGCATCTCCGCGGTCCCCACTGCCCTCGACGTCCTCCGGAGTGCCACGGGACGTCTCTCCCACACGATGGGCTTCTCCTACAGCGGGATCGAGGATCTGACGATGGCCGTGGACGAGGCGGCGACCATCCTCCTGACGACCAGTCCCCGTGAGCTGGGCCTGGCAGTCACCCGTCCCCGCTTCGACGGGCCGCTCCATCTCACCGTCACGGCGGGTGAGCCCACCAAGAGCCTCGACCTCGGCGAGCTCAGGGCCGGCTACCGCTGGCAACTGCTGGAGGTGCTGTGTGAGGACGTGGGCTGGGCGGACGCCGGCACCGCCATCGAACTGGTCCAGACGGTGCGCTGACCCCGTCCCCCGCTTCCCGGTGGTCAGGCCTGCAGCAGCAGACGCAGCTTCTCCAGGGTGGACGCCAGGATCCGGGAGACATGCATCTGGGAGATCTCCATGCGCTCCGCGATCTGGCGCTGGGTCAGGTTCTCGAAGTAGCGCAGGTGCAGGATGGCCTGCTCGCGCTGCGATCGGGACGCCAGCAACGGGCGGAGGGCATCGAGGTCCACCAGCATCTCCAGTCGCGCGTCCGGCTCCCCCAGGCTGTCCAGGCGCGGTCCGTCCTCTGTCCTTGCCCCCGTCTCCAGGGGATCGGGACGGTAGGCGCTGCCCAGGGCGGCCGCCTCTGTCACATCCTCGGCGAGGAGCCCGGTCTCGCGGGCGATCTCGTCCACCGTGGGAGACCTCCCCAGCCGCTGGGTGAGGTCCTCGTCGGCTTTGCGGCAAGCGACGGTGATGTCCTTCAGCCTCCGCGGGACGACGGTGGCCCATCCCGCGTCCCGGAAATGGCGTTTGATCTCCCCCGTGATGGTGGGGACCGCGAACGTGGTGAAGCCGGCCCCGTTGTCGGGGTCGTAGCGATCCAGGGCGTGGAGCAATCCCAGGGAGGCGACCTGCTGCAGGTCCTCGAGCTCGATTCCCCGATGGGCGAAACGGCGGGCGAGGTGAAGGGCGACGGGCCGGTAGATCTCGAAGAGCTGTCGCCTCGCCTTCCAGTCGGGAAGAAGAGCGAAGAGCTCCTCCGCCTTCTGGTGGTTCATCGCCGTCCCCCCTGGACGTAGAGGACCGGTAACGGTGGTCCTGGCTTCGAAACTACCCGCGGAAGGCGGGAGCCGAGCCCGGGTCGCGAAACAAATCCTTAGAGGAGCGGTCGGGCGATGCCGAATGCCCTCCCGCCTCCGTTCCTGCCTTCCGGCCGCCCACCCTGCCGCCGGCCCCCACTACGCCGGACCCCGCGTTTCGATCCGGGCGGTTCCGGGTACGGGAGTGACGTCGGGGGACGGGGGATGGAACGGGCGGGGCCGGAGAGCAAGGCCGGCCCCGCCCACCACCGTGGAACGGGGGATGATCGTGGCGTCCGGGCCCGTCCCGCTCAGGGCCGATCGGAGAGAGCCGTGGCTCTCTCCGATCCGCAGCCGGGGCAGCGACCCTCGTCCTCTTCGTCCGCCTCGATGAACCTGTTGCAGTCGAGGCAGACCCGGTCCAGCCAGCAAGCGGCGTCGCCCATGCCCGGGACGATAGCGGCGTGCCCTACCCTTCTCGCTCATGGATGAAGAACGCATCGCCCTGTTCCTGGACTACGAGAACCTGGCGATCGGTGCCCGCGATTCGCTCGGGGGGATGCGTTTCGACTTCGGCCCGATCGCCGACGCCCTGGCGGAGAGAGGGCGGGTCGTGTCCCGGAGGGCGTATGCGGACTGGTCGATGTTCGACGACGACCGGCGCATGCTCACCCGGAACCACGTGGAGCTGATCGAGATCCCCCAGCGGATGGGGATGACACGCAAGAACGCGGCCGACATAAAGATGGCGGTGGACGCGGTGGAGCAGGCCCTGGAGCGCGCCTATGTCACCACCTTCGTGATCTGCACCGGGGATTCGGACTTCACCCCGCTGGTTCACAAGCTGAGGGAGCTGAACAAGCGTGTCATCGGCGTGGGCGTGCGGGCGTCCACCTCCAAGATGCTCCCTCCCGCCTGCGACGAGTTCCTCTTCTACGAGAGCCTGGAGGGGGTGGAGCCCAGCGCCAGGGAGGCGACGGCCGATGCCCCCGTCGACGAGAAGGTCGACGAGGTGCAGGAGGAGGAGGACACCCTGGAGCCGCTCATCACCCGGACCCTGGCCGGGTTGCAGCGTTCGTCGGGGGACACGGTCCTGGCGTCCTCCCTCAAGAGGGCGCTGCTGCGCAAGGACTCCACCTTCTCGGAGGCCGACTACGGGTACCGGGGCTTCGGTGAGCTTCTCTCCGATCTGGCCGCGCAGGGGGTGGTGGAACTGAGCGAAGGGCCCGCCAAGGGCGACCCCGTCGTGCAGATCGCCTCGGGCGGGGCCGAGGAGGCGGAGGCGTTCGACCTCCTCGTCAGCGTGGTGAGCGATCTGGAGGGGAGATCGGGGACCCCGTTCCTGTCCGGGCTCAAGAACGAGATCCGCAAGCGCCAGCCCGGCTTCACCGAGAAGAGGTTCGGCTACAGCGGATTCATCCAGTTCTGCCGGGCGGCGGAGCGCCGGGGCCTGATCGGGCTCGACTTCGACACCAAGGCGGGCGATTACCGGGTGTCGGCCACCTGATGCTGTTCCTGGATCCCGACCAGACCCGCCGATGCCTCCCCATGGCCGCGGCGGTGGAATCCCAGATCGGGGCCTTCTCCGATGACATCGAGATCCCGCTTCGCCAGCAGCTGGGAGGGTCCCTCTTTATGCCCGGGAGGGTGGGCGACCACACCGGGATCAAGATCGTCTCCACCGTGCCGGGGAACCCCGCCGGCCTGGTGATGGTCCTCGGCCCCGACGGATCGCCCCTGGGTGTGGTGGACGGGCCGACGCTGACCGCCATCCGGACGGGAGCAGGAGCGGGTCTCGCCACCCGGCTCCTGGCCGGACCCGAGGTCTCCACCCTGGCCATGCTGGGGGCGGGAGCGATGGCGTTCGATCAGGTGGAGGCGGTGCGGGCGGTCAGACCCATCCGCAGGGTCCTGGTTTGGTCCCGCACGCGGGAGCGGGCCGCACAGCTCGCCGAGCGGGTGGGGGGTGAGGTGGCCGACGATGCGGATTTCGCCGTCTCCCAGGCGGACGTCGTCTCGTGCGCCACGCCCTCCGAGGAGCCTCTCTTCTCGTCCAGCTCGGTCTCAGCCGGCACACATATCAACGCGGTGGGGGCGTTTCGCCCTGAGATGATCGAGGTTCCCGTCGAGACGACCCGCAGCGCCTTCGTGGTGGTGGACGACCGGGAAGCGGCCGCCCACGAGGCGGGCGATCTCCTGGTGGCCGGGAAGCAAGCCGACGCCACCCTGGGGGACCTTGTGGCGGGCCGGGCCCACCCCCCGGAGGGAAGCGTCACCTTCTTCAAATCGGTGGGTGTCGCCAGCCAGGACGTGGCCGGGGCCAGGGCCGCCGTGGAGGAGGCTCGCCGCTCCGGGATCGGCACCGAGGTCTAGGGCCGACCCGTCGGGCCGGTCTCACCGGCGTAGTGAAGCGGCCACCCCTGCTCCCGCCAGTCCCAGCCACATCGGCCAGGACTGGGAGCCGTGGAGCCCCCCGCCCACCAGAGTCCCCAGCAGGGCGGCGCCTGCCGCCAGGAGGCGGGCGGCCCGGACCCGGCCGGGGTGGCAGGGCCCTCCCGCGTCGTCTGGGCTGGAGGGAGCCCGGGGAGCGATCAGCAGCAGCGCCATTCCGGCCAGGGCCAGAACCACCGTGACGAGGCCCGGCGGACGCCACAGCAGCTCGAGGGCATGGGAGAAGACGGCCGTGATCGTGACCGCCACCCCCACCGCCAACGCCAGCCAAACGTGGCGGGCAGGGGCGGGATCGGGCTGGTCGGTGTCCAATGCGATGGCGGCCGCCACCGCCAGTCCCGCCGCCCATGCCAGGGGAGTGCGGGCGAAGACGCCGCCGAAGACGCCCACCGCCACCACATCGGTGAGGAGGGGCACCAGCCCGGTGCTGCGCACCAAGATGCGGGATGCCAGCATCAGAGATGCCAGGGCGGCGACATCGGCCTCGCCCACCAGGACGGCGACGGCCCCGGCCGCGGCAGCCGTCACCAGGGCCGTGCCGGCTCCGTCCGGGCTCAACTCCCGGACCAGCATCCACGTGACCGCCACCGTGGCCGCTCCCTGGAGCATCGAGGCGGTGGGGCTGTTGCCGGCCGGATGTGCCCAGCCCCCGGCCGCCCCTATCGCCGCCAGGG
>JBKHJQ010000073.1:0-9159 GCA_046538055.1 Actinomycetota bacterium | reverse complement strand
GGTCCTGCCTACCAGGGGACGGGCCCGGCGCGCCGCCCGGCTGAGACCGGCCCTCAGGACACGACCCAGGGCGGCGGCATCCCCCCGGCGGGTCCAGGATCCGTGCAGGCGGTTCCATTCGGGCCGGGAACGGAACACGTTCCCCTCATCCTCGTCGGTGGTCTCCGGCCGGAGCCCGGCCGCGACCATCACATCCGGCACCAGTCGGTCGTAGAGAAAGGGGAAGGCCGACTTGCCCCATGCCAGGAGTCGATGGGTATTCCCCACCACCACTTTCGCCCTGGGCCTGTCCACGACATCGGCGATCGCCCGGCCCACGCGCCGCACGTCCGATACCGGCGGGACGGGACGGGCAGCTCGCCCGGAGTAGTTGGCGGCGTGGCGGAAGATGGGGGTATCCACCGAACCGGGCAGCACGATGGTGACATGTATGTCGGATTCGTCCATCGTCTCCTGACGCAGGACCTCGCTGAATCCCAGCAGGCCGAACTTGGAGACGACATAGGGACCCACCAGGGGGGACGTCATCCGGGAATAGAGGGAGCCGACGTTGATCAGGTGGCCCCGTCCCTCCCGGCGGAAGTGGCCGAGCGCCACCCTCGAGCCTTCGATCGCCCCGAACAGGTTGACGTCGATCACCCTCCGGTAGACCTCCCGGGGGATCTCCTCCAGAGTCCCGTACGCCATCACCGCCGCGTCGTTGACCCACACGTCGATTCCCCCACCCTGGTCGGCGGCGGCACGCCCCAGGTGCTCGATTGCAGCGGGATCGCTCACATCGGTGGGCACGGCCGCGACCGACCCAGCTCCCCGAGCCTTGGCTTCCCGGGCCGCTTCCTCCAGGGAACCGGGATCCCGGGCCGCCAGCACCAGGTTCCTACCTCGGGAGGCGAACTCCCGGGCGGCGGCCCGCCCGATCCCGCTCGAGGCTCCGGTTATCACCACGCTGCCGGGAGCGGGCTCCCGCACCGAACGGGGCGAGGCAGTCATGGCCTCAGGACCACCTTGATCGCCCCCTCTTCCTTCTTCTGGAACATCTCGTAGGCGTCCGGGGCCCGCTCCAGGGGCAGGTGGTGAGTGACGAGGTCCTCGGTTCCGAGAGGATCCTCGTCTCCGGTCACCAGCGGCAGGATGTCATCGACCCAGCGCTTCACATGCGCCTGGCCCATGCGGAGTGTGAGGTTCTTGTCGAACATCTCCATGAGCGGCATCGGATCGATCGAGCCTCCGTACACACCGATGAGAGAGACCGTCCCTCCCCGGCGCACCGAGGAGATGGCTTCGTACATGGCTGCCATACGGTCGATACCTACCGTCTGGCTGACCGAGACGGCGACGTCGTCGGGGAGCGCTCCGGCCATCTTCTGCAGGGTGGCCGCCGTGGGCGAGCCGTGCGCCTCCATCCCCACCGCGTCGATAGTGGAATCGGGTCCCCGACCCTGGGTCCGGTCCTTGAGAAGACCGGGGACATCGTCCACCTCGCCGGCGTCGATGGTCTCGATGCCGTGGCGGGCGGCCATCTCCAGCCTCTCCGGAACGAGATCGATCCCGTACACCTTCCCGGCGCCCTGGTGACGGGCGATTCGGGTGCAGAACTGCCCCACCGGGCCCAGACCGAACACGGCCACGGACCCACCGGCGGGGATGTCGGCGAACTCGACCGCCTGCCAGGCAGTGGGAAGGATGTCGGAGAGGAACAGGTAGCGGTCGTCTCCGTGCTCCTCGGGGACCTTGATCGGCCCGAAATGAGCCTGGGGAACCCTCAGGTACTCCGCCTGACCTCCCGGCACCGACCCGTACAGCCAGGTGTAGCCGAAGAGGCTCGCTCCCTTGTCGTGCTCTCGAACCTGTGTGGTCTCACATTGGGCGTATAGCCCCCGCCGGCACATGAAGCAGTGCCCGCAGGAGATGTTGAACGGGATCACCACCCGATCGCCGGGCGAGATGTGCTCCACCTCCGGGCCGACCTCCTCGACTACGCCCATGGGCTCGTGGCCCAGGATGTCGTTCTCGTCCATGAACATCCCCAGCACCTCGTAGAGATGCAGGTCGGAGCCGCAGATGGCGGTCGAGGTGACGCGTATCACCGCATCGGTGGGATCCTCGATCTTGGGATCGGGTTGCTCGGTGACGCGAATATCGCGTTTGCCGTGCCAGGTGACTGCCTTCATGTCTCTCCCCTCGTCGGGTTGCTACTCCTCGCGCCTACCCGACCTCCGGAGGACCAAACCCGACTGCCACCGGGAAGCCGTGTTTGGGTCGCGGCTTATCGGGGAAGAGGGGTCCCTCGCCCGAACCAAGGAGGGGAGATGAGAAAGCGAACGCTGACGGCGGCTCTGGTGGCGATCCTGGCGATGGCCGTGATGGCCTGTGGCGATGGGGTGGACGACGATGTCGTGGATGACGACATCCCCGGGACGACCGATTCCGGGATCACCGAGACCATCCCGGACACCACCGAGACGACAGTCGAGATGACCGACACCACCGACGACGACACGGACTCGACCGACCTGACCGACACCACGACATCACCGTGACGGGAAGGACCCGGAGGGCGGGCACTCCAGCAGTGCCACCCTCCGGGCCGCCCACCCATCGGACCAACCCTGCGACGATCCGCACCTCCAACCCTCAGCCGGACGCAGCCAGATCGGCCCTCTCCGGGTTGGCCACCTGCATCGACGCCCTCCAAGGTGGACAGGCACGGCTCCCACACCGTCCATTAGCCTGAGCGCTCGGAGTCCACCAGCCGGAAGGAGGCGTCATGGCCGCCACCCCCGATGTACGCCCGGTGGGGGATCTCCCGGACGGGATCGGCAAGACTGCCGCCCGGGAGCTCTCCCTCAACGGCATCACCAGCCTGGAGCAGGTCGCCCAACACTCGCAGAAGGAACTGCTGGCCATCCACGGTGTCGGCCCCAAGGCCATCGCCATCCTGGGCGAGGCCCTGGCCGCCAAGGGGCTCGACTACCAACCCTCCTGAGGCCTCGTGGTGACCGAACGCGACTGTCCAGACCGAGGCCGAGCCGGGTGTGCGTGGCGCCGGGATCACCCACGAGACGGCTTGATCGTCATGTTCAATGTACGGTATGGGACCAGTCCGGATTGGATTGCCGGCAGGTGACTTGCGTCAGTCGCTGTAGGACCGGTGTATTGCCCGGGAAAGGGGTGCAGTGGAGTACCTGAAGCGTCCGGTCGAGCCGGCGCCGGAGGCGACGGCGGAGATCTCCCAAATCGTGTCGCGGATCATCGCCGATGTGGAGCGGGAGGGAACGGCGGCGGTGCGGCGCTACTCGGAGGAACTGGACGGCTGGTCCCCGCCCTCCTTCCGGGTGGGGCCAGAGGAGATCGAGCGGTCGGCGGAGGCGATGGAGCCGCGGGTGGAGGAGTCGGCCCGGTTTCTGATCGAGCAGGTGGTGGGGTTCGCGCGCCTGCAGCGGGCGAGCCTGTCTGATTTCGAGGTGGAGACGATGCCGGGGGTGGTGCTGGGGCAGCGGCACATCCCGGTGGGCTCGGTAGGGGCTTACAGCCCGGGGGGGATGTATCCGCTGATCGCATCGGCGGTGATGACGGTGGCGACGGCCAAGGTGGCGGAGGTGCCCCGGGTGGTGGCGGCCGCCCCGCCCCGGGGACCGGAGGGGATGCATCCGCCGCAGCTGTGGGCGATGCACCAGTCGGGAGCCAGTGAGATCTTCTGTGTGGGCGGGGTGCAGGCCCTGGCGGGGATGGCGTTCGGGCTGGAGGACGCCGAGCCGGTGGACATGATCGTCGGACCCGGCAACGCGTATGTGGCGGAGGCGAAGCGCCAGCTGTTCGGGCGGGTGGGGATCGACCTTCTGGCCGGGCCCACCGAGATCATGGTCCTGGCCGATGACACGGCGGATCCGGCGGTGGTGGCCTGCGACCTGTTGGGCCAGGCCGAGCACGGCCCCACCTCTCCCGCCATCCTGGCCACCACCTCCGAGGAGGTGGGACGCCAGACGATCACGGGAGTGGACCGGTGGCTGGAGACCTGGCCCACCGCCGACGTTGCCGGCGTGGCGTGGCGGGATCACGGCGCGGTGATCCTGTGCGAGGACGACGAGGAGATGCGGCGGGTGGCCGACGACATAGCTCCCGAGCATCTGGAGTTGCAGGTGGGCGACCCGGACTGGTTCGCCGAGCGTCTCTGCAACTACGGCAGCCTGTTCATCGGCACCCACGCCACCGTCGCCTACTCCGACAAGGCGATCGGCACCAACCACGTCCTGCCCACCCGGCGGGCCGCCCGCTACACAGGGGGCCTGTGGGTGGGCAAGTTCCTGAAGACGGTAACCACCCAGCGCTGCACGGCGGCCGGTTCCGTGCGGGTGGCAGAGCCGGCCGCGGTGGTGGCCGACGCCGAGCTGATGTTCGGCCACGCCATCAGCTCCCGCCTGCGGCTCAACCCCGAGTACTTCCCCGACGCCCTGCACGAGACCGAATGAGCAGGGTGGCGGTCGTGACCGGCGCCGGAGGGGGCATCGGCAGGTCCATCGCCGAGGCGTTCGCTGCCGGGGGGGACACGGTGGTGCTGGCCGCCCGGCGGGTGCCGGAACTGGAAGAGACCGCCCGAATGGTCGAGGAGCAGGGCGGTCGGGCCCTGGTGGTGCCCACCGACGTCACCGACCCGGAGTCGGTCACCGAACTGGCTGCCCGGGTGGAAGACGAACTGGGCCGAATCGACGTGGTGGTCAACAACAGCGGGGTGGGCGGACCGACCGCGCCCCTGTGGGAGGTGGAACCCGACGACTGGGACGCCACCTTCGCCGTCAACGTCCGGGGCGTGTACCTGGTGAGCGGGGCCTTCCTCCCCGCCATGATCGAGGCCGGATCCGGCTCGGTGATAGTGATCGGATCGATCAGCGGGAAACGGCCCCTGGGCGGGCGCTCCGCCTACACCACCTCCAAGATGGCCCTGGTGGGACTGGTCCGCACCCTGGCCCTGGAAGCGGGGCCGCACGGGATCCGCGTGAACCTCATCTCCCCCGGCTTCGTGGAGGGCCCCCGCATCGATTGGGTCATCGCCCACCAGGCGCAGGCGCGGGCCATGTCCGAGGAGGATGTCCGCCGGGAGATGGAGAGCCTGTCGCCACTGGGGAGGCTCACCCGGGCCGCCGACGTGGCATCGGCGTCCGTCTACCTGGCGTCTGAGCAGGCCCGGGGAATCACGGGGGCCGACCTCAACGTCAACTCCGGCGTGGTCATGTACTGACCGGTCTGTGTGAGAGGTACCAGAGAGGCGGCACCCGTGCGGGTGCCACCTCTCTGGACTCCCTTGGTATGTAAGGGTTTCAGCCTGTTCCGGCTGGTCCGGGGTCTAGATGTCGTAGTAGAGGGAGAACTCGTAGGGGTGGGGGCGGAGCCGTATCGGGTCCACCTCGTGCTCCCGCTTGTACTCGATCCACGCCTCCACCAGGCCCTCGGTGAACACCCCACCTTGCACCAGGAAGTCGTGGTCTTCCTCCAGGGCATCCAGAGCCGCGGACAACGAGGACGGCACAGCCGGGAGGTTGGCCAGCTCCGCCGGGGGAAGGTCGTAGATGTCCTTGTCCACCGGATCGGGCGGCTCGATCTTGTTCTGGATCCCGTCGATGCCCGCCATCAGCATGGCCGAGAAGGCCAGATAGGGGTTGGCGGAAGGGTCGGGGCAACGGAACTCCAGTCGCTTGGCCTTGGGGCTCTGTGAGTAGGTGGGGATCCGGATCGCTGCCGAGCGGTTCCGGTTGGAGTACACCAGGTTCACCGGCGCCTCGTAGCCCGGGACCAGGCGGTGGTAGGAGTTGGTGGTGGGAGCGGCGAAGGCCAGCACCGCCGGGGCGTGGGCCAGCAGGCCGCCGATATACCAGCGGGCCATGTCGGACAGGCCGGCGTATCCCACCTCGTCGTAGAAGAGCGGCTCCTCGCCGTTCCACAGCGACTGGTGGGTATGCATCCCCGAGCCGTTGTCCTCGAAGATCGGCTTGGGCATGAACGTCACGGTCTTGCCCTCCGCCCAGGCCACCGACTTCACGATGTACTTGTAGAGGGTGACCTTGTCGGCCGTCCGCAGCAGAGTGTCGAAGCGTATGTCGATTTCGGCCTGACCGGCGGTGCCCACCTCGTGGTGTTGCACCTCGATCTCGATACCTGCCTGGATGAGCATGCGGGTCATCTCCGAGCGCAGGTCCTGATAGTGGTCTGTGGGCGGGACCGGGAAGTACCCCTCCTTGTAGCGGGGCTTGTACGCCAAGTTCCGGCCGTCCTCCTCGGCACCCGCGTTCCAGGCGCCCTCGATGGAGTCCACGTAGTAGAAGGCCGAGTGCTGGTTCTGGCCGAAACGGGCCGAATCGAAGATGTAGAACTCCGCCTCCGGCCCCCAATAGGACGTGTCGGCGATGCCGGTGGAGCGGAGGAAGTCCTCGGCCTTGCGGGCGACGTAGCGGGGATCCCGCTCGTAGGGCTCCTTGGTGAGAGGATCGTGGACGAAGCAGTAGAGCAGGAGGGTCTTGTGCTGGCGGAACGGATCCTCGACGGCGGTGGTCGGGTCGGGAATCAGGATCATGTCCGATTCCTGGATCTGCTGGAAGCCGCGGATGGAAGAGCCGTCGAAGCCGAACCCGTCCTCGAAGGAGTCGGCGGTCAGCTCGGTGGCGGGAACCGTGAAGTGCTGGACCTGGCCGGGGAGGTCGCAGAAGCGGAGATCGATGAACTCGAACCCCTCTTCGGACACCCTGCTCAGAACGTCCTGGGGTGTAGGCATGTGATCCTCTCTGATGCTGTCACCGGGGATTGAACCGACCAGGGATTTCTCGCTGGTTGAGCAAGTGTTACGAGTATGTTTCGTCGGGCCGCCAGGCCGGGTCCCGTCCCAGGAAGGCGACGAACCTGTCCACCGGCGGAGCGTCCCCGGGAGTGGGGACCACCGGCCGGAACTGGCCCGCCTCGTCTCCCCGGTAGGGGGGCTGGATCATGCGCTCCGCCGCTTCATGAGCAGCCGCCACGACCCGGTCGTCGAAAGGGTAGGGAAGGCCGGTGGCGACTGCCAGGTCCCAGCCGTGACCCGGATACTCCATGGTCATCATGTCCACGACCATCGAGGCGGGGATCGGGCTGGAGGTAATCGCGACCGTCCGATCCGTTCCCAGCCGGCGCAGGCCGTCCACTGCGCCGTGCCCGGCACGACGGAAGGCCCCTCCCTGGCCCTCCCGCACCAGGTGGACCGAGGGGTCCCGGGCCGCCTCCGTGTCGTTGGTGGCGGCCTCGAACACGTGGATCCACCCCACCAGGTGGTCGACCAGGTCCCCCACCGTGAACTCGGCGCAGGGCGTGGGCCGGGGGTGCATCGCCGGCTCGATGCCCTCCATCAGGTCGGCGAGAGCATCGACGGATTCGTCCAGGAGGTCGAGGCGGTCGGTCATGTGGCCAATCTACGTACCGGTCACTCGCGGTGTCTTGAACGAAGACGACAGTCGGGCCCGTATCCTGGATGCATGGCGGTAGGCCCCCAAGACGACACACGCGGGATCGTCCACCCTCACCACCTGGGAAGGGCCTTCGTCCTGGAGAGGTTCGCAGCGCCGCCGCGGCTGGACCGGTTCGTGGATCGCTTCTGGGCCGTGTCCTGGGCATTGGGTGAGGGTCGAAGCCACACGCAGAAGCTGGTCACCCACCCGGTGGTGAACCTGGTGTTCGAGGAGGGAGCGGCCCTCCTGTCGGGAGTCATCACCGACACGTTCGAACGCCGGCTCCGGGGACGAGGGCGGGTGCTGGGAGTCATGTTCCGTCCCGGGGGGTTCCGGCCCTTCCTGGGCCGCTCCCTCTCCACGATCACGGATCGAACGCTCCCCATCTCCGACGTCTTCGGGCCGGAAGGAGAAGCACTGGCCAGGCGGCTGGACCTCTCGGAGATCGATCCGGCACGTGAGGAGGTATCGAGCTTCCTGGCCTCTCGCGCTCCGGAGACGCCCACCCGTGGTGAGGAGGTCTCCGAGATCGTCGAGCTCGTGCAAGCCGATCCCTCCATCGCCTCCGTGAGCGAGCTCGCCTCCCGCCTGCAGGTGCATCCTCGTCGCCTGCAGAGGCTCTTCGCCGAGCACGTCGGCGTCAGCCCCCGCTGGGTGGTTCAGCGGGCCCGTCTCCACGCCGCCGCCGAGGAGGCAACCCGTCGGGAGCGTCGCTCCTGGGGGGAGCTGGCCGCCGCCCTGGGTTACTCCGACCAGGCCCACCTCACCCGCCGCTTCCGGGAGGCCATGGGTGAGCCTCCCGGCCGGTACGCCGCTCGCCTGGACCGCTAGACCGAGCCGCTAGCGTCTCGATTCATGCCTGCGACGATCGTGCTCGGCGCCCAATGGGGCGACGAGGGTAAGGGCCGGGTGGTGGACGTGTTCGCCGAGCACGCCGACTTCGTGGTGCGTTACCAGGGAGGGAACAACGCCGGCCACACCATCGTCGTGGGCGAGCAGAAGCTGGCCCTCTCGCTCATCCCCTCGGGGATCCTCTATCCGGACTGCACTCCGGTGATCGCCTCCGGGACGGTGGTCGACCCCAAGGTGCTTCTGTCCGAGATGGACATGGCCGCAGAGAAGAACCTGGATCCGTCCCGTGTGCGCCTCTCCGCCAATGCCCACCTGATCATGCCGTGGCATCGCAAGCTGGACGCGGTCAAGGAGCGCTACCTGGGTCGCAACCAGATCGGCACGACCCGCAAGGGAATCGGGCCCGCCTACACCGACAAGTACTCCCGAACCGGGATACGCGTCCAGGACCTCTTCGATCCCAGGATCTTCGCCGACAAGGTGGAGACGGCTCTGGATGACGTCAACCGCATCCTCCCCCGGGTGTACAACACCCTGCCCATGGCGGGCGAGGACGTGGTGGACGAGTACCTCGGCTACGCCGACCGGCTGGAACCCCATGTGGCCGACACGTCCCTCCTCCTGTGGCAGGCGCTGGGGGACGGTCGCCAGGTCCTGTTCGAGGGCGCCCAGGGGACTCTCCTGGACGTCGATCACGGGACCTATCCGTTCGTGACTTCCTCCAATCCCACCGCGGGTGGTGCCCTGGTGGGCTCGGGGGTGGGGCCCAAGGCCATCGACGAGATCGTGGGAGTGGCCAAGGCCTACATCTCCAGGGTGGGGACCGGCCCCTTCCCCACCG
>JBKHJQ010000072.1:0-9162 GCA_046538055.1 Actinomycetota bacterium | reverse complement strand
ACCTTGAGCACCCCGATCGCTTCCGCCCCGGCGCTCACGAAGCCGGCGAAGGCCTGGTCTACTTCTGCGATAACCACCCAGGCGATCAGCACCGCCACTCCTGCCGCCCCGATCGCTCCTGCGCCCAGGTCGGCCAGATTGTCGGATTCGTAGGCGAGGAATGCCCCGGCCGCGAACATGAGCGTGGCCGGCACCGCATATCCCACCGCGAAGCTCGACATCGCCACCTCGTCGTCGTGGAGCCGGCGGGCTAGGGCTTCGACGAACGGGAGGAAGACCACCGCTGCCTCCACCGTGAGCTGGACACCCTCCCAGAATGAGCCCCCGGCGTTCCCCGTGGCACCTGCGATGGACCCGGTCGACACCTGCCAGGCCAGGACTCCCACGAGCAGCACCGAGGCGATGAAGAGCGGCTTGCGCACAACCACCTTGACCACCGGTACGATGCCGACCAGGACCAAGGCCATGCCCAGGACCGTCAGGACGGCCAGCCACACCGGTTCGGCCACGGCCATCTCCTGCTCCCCCGCCGAGGCAGCGATCCAGCGGGAAGCCAATCGGAGCCCCACCACCGCCCATGCCCCCACCATGACCAGCCGCAACACAGAGACGACCACCGACCCGCCCCGTCCGAAGGCGGGCCGCATGAGCCATGTCCCGTTCGCTCCCGTCTGAGCTGCCATGGTGGCCGAGGAACCCACGAGAACCGCTCCCAGCAGCGCACCCACCGGCGCCACCAGCAGCACCTGTCCCAGGCTCAACTCCCCCACCGTGACGAGCATGGCTCCCACGACAAGGGCGGGACCACCGATGAGAGTGACCACCATCGCTGCCACCCCGTCACCGTCCTCGAGTTCCCCTCGTCGGTAGCCGACGGCCTCCCGGCTCCACGTCTGGCGGAGAGAGTTCAGCATCGAGGCGAGTGTAGGAAGTCTTCCGTGCCCAGATACCATCACGGCGTGGATCCGTATCTGACCGAACCCGACCAGCTGGCGTCGATCCTGGATGGAGAGCCGGGATACCGGGTCGACCAGCTCCGGCGCTGGCTGTATCGGACCCCGGTGCTCGATGCGGCGGACATGACCAACCTTCCCTCCCGGCTGCGACGCTCCCTGCGCCTGTGGCCGTTCGAGGTGGCTGCCGACCAGAGCGGAGACGACGGGATGACCCGCAAGTGGCTGTTCCAGCACCGTGATGGAGCCCAAGCGGAATCGGTCCTTATGGGCTATCCCACCCGGGCCACCCTCTGCATCTCCTCCCAGGCCGGATGCGCTCTCGGCTGCACGTTCTGTGCCACCGGCCAGTTCGGATTCGAGCGGCACCTGGAACCGGGCGAGATCGTGGCGCAGGTGGCCTACGCCCGGGCCTTCCTGGATCAAATCGGCTTGCCGGGAGGACCCAACCACCTCACCAACATCGTATTCATGGGCATGGGCGAGCCTCTCGCCAACTACCGCCGGGTGCGGGAAGCCATCCGGCGGCTCATCGAGGAGATGGGCCTGTCTCCCCGGTCATTGACCGTCTCGACGGTGGGTGTGGTACCCGGAATCCGGCGCCTGGCGTCGGAAGGGTGGCCGATCAACCTCGCCATCAGCCTGCACGCCGCCGACGACGAGCTGCGCACCAGCCTCGTGCCGATCAACCGCCGCTACCCCATCGCCGAAGTGGAGCGAGCCGCCATCGAGTATCGCGAGAAGACGGGGCGGAGGGTATCGATCGAATGGACCATGATGGCCGGGGTCAACGACAGCGCCGACCAGGCCCGCCGGCTGGGCGACATCGCCCGTCGCATCCGCGCCCACGTCAACCTCATCGCCCTCAACCCCACCCCCGGAACGGACGCCACAGCCTCCACCCGGGTCACGATCGAGCGCTTCGCCCGCATGCTGGGCGACCTGGGGGTCACAGCCACCATCCGTGACACCCGAGGTGCCGGCATCGACGCTGCCTGCGGTCAGCTTCGGGCCGGCCACCACAGCCCCCAGCCGGTGAGGATCGGCGAGTGACCCGGGGGGCGGGACGAAGCTGGATTGTCAGCAGGAAGGTGATATGATTCGGTTCTCTCGGGCGGACAGGGGCCGGAGAGGTCCCACATGCTCACGTCGATATACCTGGTATCGACTCTCCGACGTGTCCGCTCATACCTGATCGGCGCGCTGACCGCCGTGCTCTTGTTGGCGGGTTCGGTCGCGTACGAAGTGCGGCCGGGAGATACCCTCTCGGCCATCGCCTCCGAGCACGGGATCCCGCTCCACGAGCTCATAGCCGCCAACGACATAGCCGATCCGGACCTCATCCAGCCCGGGCAGGAGGTCGTCATCCCGGGAGACGGCGGGGAGCCGGACCGGGTACACGTGGTGGAAGCGGGTGAGACCCTGACGGACATCGCCCACCGCTACCGAGCCTCCATCTCCCGGCTGGCAGAGGCCAACGAGCTCTCCAATCCCAGCCTGATTCGCGTGGGCCAGAGGCTGAGCATCCCCGGTGGGGGCGAATCGAACGGATCCATCTCGTTCCACATCGTCGAGGAGGGGGAGACGCTGTCGTCCATCGCCGCCCAGCATGGAGTCACCGTCGAGCAGCTGGCGGAGGCGAACGGGATCACGGATCCGACCCGCATCTATGTCGGTGCCCGGCTGGCCCTCTCAGGGGACACCTTCGTGGCATCGAGCGGCGAGGGAGCGACGACCCACACGGTGGAGGCCGGGGACACGGTGGGATCCATCGCCCGCCAGTACGGGGTGGGTGTAGCCGACATCGCCCGCGCCAACGGCCTGGACGACGTGGACAGGATTAGGGTCGGCCAGGAGCTCGCCATCCCCGGCGCCGGTGGATGGGTCTGCCCCGTGACCGGAGCCACCTACATGAACGACTGGGGCCTGCCCCGCGCCGATGAGCGGTTCCACGAAGGGACCGACTTGTTCGCCCCCCGGGGGACAGAGGTGGTGGCGCCGGTGGGCGGGAGCATCGACCTGATCACCGGGAAGGTGGGAGGTCTCCAGTTCTACCTCTACGGCGATGACGGAACCACCTACATCGGGACCCACCTCGATGCCTTCGGACGGTCCGGTCGGGTGGAGGCGGGCGAGGTCATCGGCTACGTGGGCGACAGCGGGAACGCCCGCGGGGGACCGACCCACCTCCATCTCGAGATGCATCCCGACGATGGTGAGGCGGTGAACCCCTTCCCCACCCTGAAGGACGCCGGCTGCTGACGCCTGCACCACGAAGTGCACAGCCGGCGCGGGTTACCTCCGCTCCTGCGGCTCGTCGTAAGGGCCCTTCTCCGAAGGCCAGATGCGCTCCAGCTCGGCATTCAGCTCCGCCCCCAGGAGCACGGCGATGGAGCTGAGATACACCCACAGGAGCAGGACCAGTGGTGCCGCCAGACCCCGGAAGGCGTCGTCAGAGGTGAAGCCGGCCAGCTCGGCCGTGTAGATGCGCAGGCCCCAGCCCGCCAACAACCACACCACCAAGGCCAGCACCGCACCGGGCAGATCCCGGAGCCAGGGCGTGTACCACCCGGGAGCGACGTGGTAGAGCCAGGTGAGCGCCACCAGCACCACCGCGATCACGCCGGCCCAGTAGACCACCGACCAGAGTCCGATCAGATCCGGACTCAGCCCCGCCGCGTCCACGACCGAAGCGAACACCCGAGGCCCGACCACCAGGAGGGGAATGGCACCTACCGCCAGTACGATGCCCACCACGGTGATCACCATCGCCAGCAGCCGCCTCTTCCATCCAGGACGGGTGTCGTCCAGGTCGTAGGCCCGTGTGATCGTCCTCAGCACCACGTTGGTGGCCCGGGAAGCGGACCAGAGCGTGAGCACCACACCCAGCGACAGCACGTCGCTGCGGCCCTCCCGCAGCAGCCGGCCCACCGGAACGGACAGAACCTCATCGACGGTGCTCCGAGAGAGGAAAGTGCCGAGGAAGTCGAGAATCTCGCTCTCGAGGCGCACCAGGTCCGATTCCGGTAGGCCTCCGACGACGAAACCCACCGACCCCAGCACCGCCAGGAGGAGAGGAGGAAGCGACAGCACCGCGAAGAAGGCCATCTCCGCGGCCAGTCCCGGGACACGGTCGTCGAAGGTGTCCACGGCGGTTCGCACCGTGAGACGGCGAAGATCCGCCAGGCGTCCGGTGGCCCCCTCCGGGGGGAGGGCGATCCGTTCCAGACGCTCCAGGGGTGTCATCGAGGCGGGTGTGTCGTCACGGCCCCGGCCAGGGTAGGGTCACCCCCGCTCCGGCTCCTCGCCCAGCAGGCTCTCACGCAGGTAGTCGAGTCGCACCTCGCCTCCTTCCAGGACCCGGCGGTGGAAGTCCTTCAGGTCGAAGCCGGAGCCGCGCTCCATTCGCCGGCGGATGTCGAGTATCTCCCGCTCTCCCACCTTGTAGGAGATGGCCTGGCCGGGCCAGCCCAGATAGCGCTTCACCTCGCTCTCGGCGTGGTCCCGCGGCTGGAGGCCGATGTGGTGGATGTAGTCGACGGCGATGTCGTAGCTCCATGTCTCCCCGGCGTGGAGGGGGGCCGACTCGGGCAGGGAGTACCCGAGGTGGCACCCGATGTCGACCACCACCCGGGTCGCCCGGAAGAGCTGGGAAGCGAGCATGCCCAGCCGGTACTCGGGAAGCTCGAAGTATCCCAATTCGTCCATCAGGCGCTCGGCGTAGAGGGCCCAGCCCTCCCCGTATCCGGAGTACCAGATGATGAGCCTTTGGGCCTTGGACAGCCGCTCCGCCTGATACATGGCCGTTCCGATCTGCAGGTGATGACCCGGGAAGCCCTCGTGATACGCAGTCGACACCTCCTGCCACAACGGGATCCGCTCCCGCTCCCCCAGGGCGTACCAGACCGACCCGGGCCGTTCCCAGTCGCTGGAGGGGTTGATGTACCAGGCGCCGAGGGCGCCGCCGGGCGGGGCCAGGTTCACCGACACCTCCCTGACTGGCTCCGGGACATCGAAATGGGACCCATCCAGGTCCCGGACGGCCCGTTGCAGCCGCTCCTGCACGAAAGCGGGGAACTCGTCACGGGGAAGAGAGCGGGATCCATCTGACTCCAGGAGGTCCACTACCTCTTCCACGCTCAGACCGCGCTCGACCTCCGCCGACACCGCCTCCATCTCGGATCGCAGGGACGCCACCTCGTCCCAGCCCCAGTCGTACACCTCGCGGGGGTCTATCACCAGGCCCAGGAACTCCTCGGCGGAGCGCAGGTAGCGCTCCTCCCCCACCCCGTCTGCCTGGCCGGCGTGGGGCAGATACTCGTCTCGCAGCCAACCGGCCACCGCGGCCGCCTCCCGGCGGGCGGAAGCGGCTGCCGCCTCCAGCTCTGCGGTGAGATAGCCGGCCGCACTTGCCTCATCCACCAGGCTCGTCACCATCGATTCCTCACCGGCTAGATGCTCCGCCTGCTCGATGATGGATTCTGTCTGGCGGCGAGAGGCCGTCTTCTCCTCCTCCAGGCCCCGAGCGAGGACCTCCTTCCATCCCCTGAGAGGCTCCCCGATCGAAGATAGGCGGGCCGCGATGTTGGACCATGCGGCCCCAGAGCCCCGGGGCATGATGTCGAAGATGTCCCGGACCTGGGTGAACGTGCAGTAGATGTGGCTCACGTCCCTCAGGTAGTCACCCGTCTCATGGCGGTTGATCCAGACGTCGAGGAATCCGGCCAGCACCCGGGCGGCATGACGCTGATCGGCATCCGGGTGAACGAGATGCTCCTCCAGGGCCCGCCGGGAACGAGCGCACACGGCATGGACCGCCTCCTGGCCGTCCGGTGACACGTCATCCCACCTGTGGTCGGACCCCGGTATGCCCAAATTGGTGGCCGTCATGGGACTGAGCGCCAGAATCTCGTCTACCCAGGCCTCTGAGATCTCGAAGGGAGTGATGGACTTCTCCTCGGACGGAAGACCGGCAGGCTAGCCAACGCGGCCGGCCCGGGACTACGTCCTGCCCGGCTTCGTCCCCTACCCGCCGGCTTCTGCCTTCCTGCAGGGGGCCCCTCCAATCGCCGTCCGCCTAGTTTGGGATCCGGAATGCGCGATGTGATCGAAGTACGTCCCGAGGAACGCTTCGACGAGGCGCGTCTGGCCGCGTACCTACGGGGCCGGCTGGAGGGGGCCGACCAGCCCATGAGCGTGCGCCAGTTCGGCGGGGGCCGGGCCAACCACACCTACCTTCTCGCCTTCGAAGACGGAACCGAGTATGTCCTCCGGCGTCCACCTCTGGGGCCGGTCGCACCCGGAGCCCACGACATGAACCGCGAGTTCCGTGTCCTGTCGCGCCTATGGCAGAGCTTCCCCCAGGCTCCCCGTGCCCACCTCTACTGCGACGATCCGGCAGTCATCGGGGCACCCTTCTTCGTCATGGAGCGGATGGAGGGCGTCGTGGTGCGCGAGACCGTGCCCGAGCAGTTCGGTGCCGGAGCCGATGCCAAGGTCAACTCCGCCCTGTCCAGGGTGGTGATCGACACGCTGGCCGCGTTCCACGATGTGGACCCGGCAAGCTGTGGGCTGGACGACCTGGGTCGACCGGACGGGTTCCTGGGGAGGCAGGTGGAGGGGTGGCTGGGGCGGTGGGAACGGGCCCGCCACGAGGAGAATCGCCTGGCCGACCAGGTGGGGGCATGGCTGGTGGAGAACCTTCCTGCCTCGCCCGCGCCCGTCCTGCTCCACAACGACTGGAGGCTGGACAACATGGCCGTCCATCCTGGCGACCCTTCCCGGTGTGTGGCCGTGTTCGACTGGGACATGGCTACCCGAGGCGACCCGCTGTGCGACGTCGGGACGCTCCTCGGATCGTGGCATGACCCCGACGAGATGGACTCCCGGACGCACACGCTCATGCCTGTCACCGTCCCCGGCTGGATCTCCCGACGAGAAGCCATCCAGCGCTACTCCACCCTATCCGGCCGAGATGTCTCCGAGATCGGCTGGTACGTCACATTCGGCACGTGGAAGCTGGGCGTGATCCTCCAGCAGATATTCATCCGGTACCTGCGGGGCCAGACCAGCGACGAGCGCTTCGCAGCCATGGGCGACGGAGCCGCCAGGCTCTTCGAGCTGGCGCTCTCCCGCCGCCCGTGAGCGTTCCCAGGATCTAGCGGGTTCCCAGCTCCACGTCGACCCGCATCGACTCCCCTCCGCGGACGACCTCCAGGGTCACCGTCTCGCCCGGCTGATACTGGCGGAGCTGGGCAACCAGATCCCCGATACCCTCGACCCGCACGCCTTCGACCGAGGTGATGACATCTCCCACCTCCAGGTCTGCCTCGGCGGCTCCGGAGCCTTCCTGCACGCCGGTCACCAGTGCGCCGGCGGCGCCGCTCTCGGTGTTGGTCCCCTGGATTCCCAGGACGGCGCGCTCGATCGGCTCTCCGGCAACCACCGACTGGGCCAGGTCGTAGGCGACGTCTACCGGAACGGCGAAGCCCACTCCCACATTGCCGCCCCCGCGTGAGGTCGAGAAGATCGAGACGTTGATCCCGATCACCTCCCCGTCGCGATTGGCGAGGGCCCCACCGGAGTTGCCCGGGTTGATCGGCGCGTCCGTCTGGATGAGGGACTGGAAGTCGCCGGTGGCGGTGCGGACGGTCTGGTTGAGGGCGGACACGACACCGGAGGTCACCGTCGAGTCCAGGCCGAACGGGCTACCGATCGCCACGGCCAGCTGACCCACCTGGAGGTCCTCCTCCAGTGCCAGGGGCGCGGCGGGCAAATCACTGGCATCCACCTCCACCACCGCGATGTCGGTGGGTAGGTCCCCGCCCAGGACCTCGCCTTCGAAACGGCTCCCGTCCGAGAGCCAGACCGTCACCTGGTCGCTTCCCGCCACCACGTGGGCCGCGGTGAGGATCAGGCCCTCCGAGTCGTATATCACGCCGCTGCCCAGGCCGGTCGGGGTCTCGATCTGGACGACCGAGGGCAGCAGCGCCTCGGCGACGGCCGCCACCGGTTCCTCGGCAGGCGATACGTCGCCGTCCGTGGCGGGTTCCTGATCGGCGGGCGCGCTCGCCTCGGTTGCGGTGGTGTCTCCCGTCGGCGCGGCCTCGTCCCCCGTGGAGGGGCCGCCTCCGAAGACCAGCCATCCCAGGCCCACTCCCAACACGACCATGGCCACTGCCATGAGCAGCGAACCCCATCGGCTGCCTCGGCCGGCGGCCTCATCGGGGGAAGTGGCTGGTGAGATCTGTGGATCCTGACGTGTCTCTGTGTCGGTGGACATAGTGAAACCTCCTGGTCCCCTACCCTACGGAGAGAGTGCTAAACCGCCTGTAAAGGCGAGGCCTGGGGAGGAGAGCCGACGTTCGAGGTGGCGGGGAGCCACATGACCAGGGTGGAGCCTCTCTCCCGCCCGCGGTGGGCGGCCAGGTGGCCGCCGTGGGCCGCCACGACCTGCCGAACGATCGACAGGCCCAAACCCGAGGATCCCCTCTCCACCACTTCCGGATCGATCCCCTCGCCCTCGTCGGCGACGGCCACCCACGCCCAACCGTCGTTCGCACCCGACGCGATGACGACACGGGAGCCCTCGGGGGCCACCTTGAGGGCGTTGTCCGCCAGGTTGGCTATCGCCCGTCGCAGGGACTCAGGGACGCCCTCGATCACAGCGGGCAGGGAGTTGGAGGACACCTCCACGCCCTGCTCGACCCCCCGAAGTGCGAATTCCTCACCGGCCTCCCGCACCAGCGTGGCGAGGTCCACCCTCACCCGGGCGGCCGAACGCGCCTCCATGCGGGCGGTCGCCAGCAGATCGTCGATCATGGACGACATCCGATCCGCGTTCCGCTGGACGATGCCCGCCACCTCCTTCCAGTCCTCGGTCGTGGCGTCCGGGTCGTCGGCGAGGACGTCCACGTTGGAGCGGATGACCGCCAGCGGCGTCCGCAGGTCGTGGGACGTGTCGGCCAGGAAACGCCTCTGGGCGTGGAAGGCGCGATCGAGCCGCTCCAGCATGTCGTCGAACGTGGAGGCGAGGCGTCCCAGCTCATCGTCGGGACCCCGATAGGAGATCCGCCGGGAGAGATCGGAGGCCTGGATGTCGCGGGCGACGGCCGTCATGGCCGATACCGGCCGCAGGGCCCGGCCGGCGATGATCCATCCCACCACCAGGGACAGCAGGAAGAGGACGATCAGCCCGATGGTCAGGTAG
>JBKHJQ010000071.1:0-9168 GCA_046538055.1 Actinomycetota bacterium | reverse complement strand
TTCGGGGTTGCGCCCAGGAAGGTGCTCGCCTTCGGCAAGGGAGCCTTCACCCACACCCGGCACGTGTTCGCCGACGGGTAGGCCGGCTCCCCGGGCGGGCTGGTCGGCCCTCGCCCGACCCGGGCATGGCGGCGGATGCGGACCGGTCGCCTTCAGGTCTCGATTGAACCGCCGTGGCGGCGCCATTCGGGGAAGCCCTCCTCCAGGCGGGCGGCCTTCCGTCCTCGCGCGTTGAGCCGCCGAACGGCGTCGTCGGCGAAGACGCAATAGGGACCCCGGCAGTAGGCGACGACCTGGCGGTCATCGGGAACACCCCGGAGGACCTCGTCGAGACGCTCCAGGTCGTCGGGGGGAACGGACACCGCTCCGGGGATGTGGCCCGCTTCGAACTCGGCCGGGGGGCGCACATCCACGACCATCACGTCGCCGCGGGCGAGGCGTTCCTCCAGTTCCCGGCGGCCGATCAACTCCAGACCCTCCCGCTCGCCCATATAGGCCCGGGCCAGGGCTTCGATGTCCTCGAGCTGCTCGGCCGCCACCCTCCGAAGGGCCAGCCAGGCATCCAGCACCGCGTCCGACGCCAGCCGGTAATGGATGTGGGTGCCCTGGCGGCGGGTGGAGACGAGACCGGCCCGGGCCAGGGTGCGAAGGTGATGGGAGGTGTTGGCGAGCGACTGGCCGATCTCCTCGGCTATCTCCTCCACGGTCCGCTCCCCCTGGGCCAGGACCTCCACGATCTCCACCCTGCGACCCGAGGCGAGAGCAGAGGCTATGGCGGCGAAGCCCCCGAAGAGGGCGTCCTTCGCCCGGCGGCGGGTGGTGGGTGTCAGCGTCCTTCTCCTCTGGGGGACTCTATTCAAACAAGAGTTTGACTTGTGTTCGCCTCCCAGGCAAACTCTCATTCAAGCAATTGTTTGAACAGGTGGTGCCCGTGGACGTGACGGCGATCGTGGACGAGGGACTGGGCAACAGCTCCTACGTGGTGGATCTGGGAGACGGCTCCGCCCTGGTGGTCGATCCCGAGCGGGATCCCAGGCCCTATCTGGCGGAGCTGAAGCGGCGAGGGCTGCGTCCCAGGTTCGTGGTGGAGACCCATCTCCACGCCGACTTCGTCTCCGGAGGGAGGGAGCTGGCGACCGAGGGCGCCGAGCTGCTGGCCCCGGCCGGCTCCCGGCTGGCCTACCACCATCGGCCTCTCACCGACGACGAGGAGGTGGACCTGGGCGGTCTCAGGCTGCGGGTGGTCGCCACTCCCGGACACACCCCCGAGCATCTCTCCTACCTGGTGGTGGACGGTTCGGATCCGGTGGGTCTCTTCTCCGGGGGCACCCTCATGACCGGAGGGGTGGCCCGCACCGACCTCCTGTCGTCCGAGCGGACGGTGCCGTTGGCCCGGGACGCCTACCGGTCCGTGCGCAGCCGGTTGTTCACCCTCCCCGACGACCTGGCTGTGTACCCGACCCACGGCTCCGGCTCGTTCTGCTCGGTGGGGGAGGGCTCCGAGCGTGTCACCACCATCGGACGGGAGAAGGCCGCCAACCCGCTCCTGGCGGGGGATCCGGACGAGGACACCTTCGTGAAGCGGCTGCTGGCCGGCTACGGCACCTACCCGCCGTACTTCCTCGAGTTGCGGTCCGTCAACCGGAGCGGGCCGAGAGTGATAGGGCCCGAACCGGCTCCTCTCCCGACGCTGACTCCCGGGGAAGTGGAGGCGGCGATGGCGGCCGGAGCCGAGGTAGTGGACGCCCGGGACCTCGACGCCTTCGGCGCCGGCCACGTGCCCGGTTCCCTCTCCAACCCCTGGCGGGCCCAGTTCGCCACCTGGCTGGGCTGGCTCGTCTCCCGTGACACCCCCCTCGTCTTCGTGGCGGCCCCCGAGGTGGCCGAGGAAGACCTCGTGTGGGCCGCCCTCCAGGTGGGCTTCGAGAACCTGGCCGGGACGCTGGCGGGAGGGGTGCAGTCCTGGGAGGCCTCGGGGCGTGCCCTGTCCCGGTTGACGGTGGTGGACTCGCCGGAAGATGCCGACGGCCGGGCGGTCGTCGACGTCCGGCAGGCCTCCGAGTACGGCGCCGGGCACCTACCCGGAGCCGTCCACATCGAGCTGGGAGCCCTGGCCGGCTCCGCCGATGCGGTTCCCGACGAAGAGATGCTGGTGCACTGCGGGCACGGGGAACGAGCGGCCACCGCCGCCAGCCTGCTCCTGCGGCAGGGCAGGGACGACGTCGCTGTCTTTCGGGGGGGACCTGCCGACCTGGGTGGTCTGGTGACCTCGTGAGCAGGGGCGCCGGCGCCCCGGTGCGGCTGGGACTGCGCGAGAACCTCCCCCAGTTCGTCCTCCTGGTGGGTGTCAATGCCCTGGTGGGGGGATTGGTCGGCCAGGAGCGGACCGTCCTGCCGCTGCTGGCGGAAGCCGAGTTCGCCCTGCCCGGCTACACCGCCATGCTCACCTTCATCGCCGCGTTCGGCGTCACCAAGGCGGTGGTGAACTACTTCGCCGGGGCCCTGGCCGACCGCTTCGGACGCAAACCCGTGCTCCTGGCGGGATGGATGATGGGGTTGCCCGTGCCCGTCATGCTGATGCTCGCCCCCACCTGGGGATGGGTGGTGGCTGCCAACGTGCTGTTGGGGATCAACCAGGGCCTGGCCTGGTCCGTGACGGTGATCATGAAGATCGACCTGGTGGGACCCCGCCGGCGCGGTACCGCCATGGGCTTCAACGAAGCGGCCGGCTACGGTGCCGTGGCGGCGGCGGCCTGGGCGACCGGATGGATCGCCGGGACGGCGGGTCTGCGGCCCGCTCCCTTCTTCCTGGGCCTCGCCTTCGCCGGTCTGGGGCTGGGCCTGACGCTCCTCCTCGTCCGGGAGACGGCGCCCCATGTCGCCCACGAGGCGGAGAGCCACGACCACGACACAGACGAGGGCATGACGGCCCGCCAGGTGTTTGCTCTCGCCACCTGGAGGAACCGCTCCCTTTCGGCCGCCTCCCAGGCGGGGCTCGTCAACAACCTGAACGAAGGGATGGCATGGGGGCTGTTTCCGCTGCTCTTTGCCGGGGGTGGCCTCGATGTGGGCGTCGTGGGAGTGCTGGTGGCGATCGCCCCTGCCGTCTGGGGCGTCGGCCAGCTCCTCACCGGGGCGCTGTCCGACCGGCTCGGTCGCAAGTGGCTCATCGCCGCCGGTCAGCTAACCGAGGCGGTGGGGCTGGTCGTCATCGCCTCCGGAAGCGCCTTCGGGACGTGGGCGGCGGGAAGCGCCCTTTTCGGGGCGGGGACCGCCATGGCATATCCCACGCTCATAGCCGCCGTCGGCGATGTGGCTCATCCCACCTGGCGGGGCGCGGCGGTGGGGGTGTATCGCCTGTGGCGGGACCTGGGATTTGCCATCGGCGCCGTCCTGGCCGGGGCGCTCGCCGACCTCTACTCGGTGGCTACCGCCATCATGGTCGTCGCCGCCATCACCGCCGCCTCCGGCCTGGATGTATCTCTGCGAATGGCAGAGACCCACCCACGGGAAGCTCGCATGAAGTCCCCATGAGCGGGTTCCCCGCTGCATTCCCCGACCACCGATTCAGCGTGGTGGTGGCCGTCTGTGCTCATCCCGACGACGAGGCGTTCGGGCTGGGAGCGATCATCTCCACCCTCGTGGATGGGGGAAGCGAGCTGAGGCTGGTCTGTCTCACCCTGGGCGAGGGATCGACCCTGGGAGCGGGAGATGGCCTGGCCGACCGACGCCGCAGGGAGCTGGAATGCGCCGCCCGGGTCCTGGGAATCGGGTCCGTGGCCGTCCACGACTATCCCGACGGGCGGCTGGCAGAGGCGAACGTGGATGCCCTGGCCGACCACGTCGTCGCCCTGGCGGGCGGCGCCGACGTTCTCCTCACCTTCGACCATGGGGGCATCACCGGTCATCCCGATCATCAGGCAGCCACCGACGCGGCCCTCCGGGCGGGAGGCAGGCTGTCGATCCCCGTCCTGGCCTGGGCCCTTCCCGAGCGGATCGCCCGGGTCTTGCGCCGGGAGTTCGGAGGAGGGTTCGTGGGGCGGGAAGAAGCCGAGCTCGACTTCGCGATGGAGGTGGACCGGGAGCGGCAATGGCGAGCCATCGCCTGTCACGAGAGCCAGTCGAACCCGGTGCCGGGTCGGCGCCTGGACCTGCAGGGTCCCCTCGAGGCCATCCGCCGCCTCCCATGAGCCCGTCGAGGGGTCGACGTCGACTGCGCCCGGCCCGGCACGTCAATCTCGGGGCTTGACGGCGGCCATGGCCACGAAGCCGGCGCCGCACGTCACCCCCGTCGGCCGGCCCGAGTAGGAGTCCGCAGATGGCGATGGGGCCGCCGCGACAGGCGGGTGACGGTCGATACCCCTGCGGGTCTCTCCGATCAGGCCGGCCCGCTCCAGCATCGTCGAGAGCCGGCGGGGGGAGAGGAAGGTGGGGTGCCGCCCCTGCTGCTCGCCCATCCATCCCCATCGAAGCTGCCATTCCCTCCAGAGGACCGATCTTCCCGGCTCCCCGATGACGAGGCGTCCTCCCGGCCGGAGGACACGGGCCGCTTCCGCGACTGCCCGGAGCGGGTCACCCAGCGAGGAGAGAACCGTCACCATGAAGGCCACGTCGAATGTCTCGTCTTCGAAGGGGAGGGCGGTGGCCTCGGCCCGGAGGAGATCCACGGCGACGCCGCGGTCGGCTGCTCTCCGACGTGCCACCGCCAGCAGAGGGTCGATCGGATCGACGCCGGTTGCTGCGGCTCCCTGACGGGCTGCCTCCACCAGATAGGCGCCGTCGCCACATGCTGCATCCAGGAATCGGCGCCCCGACAGGTCCCCGCCCAGCCCCAGCACCAGTTCACTCTCCCCGCCCCGGGTGGCCACGCTCGGGCCTCCCGCCCAGCCGTCCTGTCGCATGTCAGAACACCAGGACTCGGTCGGCAGTGGTCGTCCAGTCGGTCAGCTCCTCCAGCGTGCTGCGGCGGCACCCCTCTGACAGCTCGCCGTCGGTGATTCCGCGAGCATCCATGCAGGTTCCGCACACGCCCACCTCGCCGCCCCGGCGGAGGACCGACCCGAGCATGCGCTCGATGATGTAGTAGCCCTGGGGGACCTTCTGTCCCGACTTGGCACATGCCGCGGCATCTCCGAGGAGGAACACCTGCACCGCCTCCCCTTCCCGCTTCGCCAACGCCCCCGCCAGGCGCAGGCCGTTGTAGCTGCGCTCCGTCCCATACGGGGCGTCGTTGAGGATGATCAAGCTGGTCGCCATCACGCGATCCCTTCGAATGTGGTCTCGGCTTCCATAGATAAGGGGATGGGCGCCCGGTTCAGAAGGGACGAATGTCAGAAGGCGGCGGGAGATCGAAGGATGGGCGAGAAGCTGGCCGCAGACTGTGGTGGGGGAGGCTACGACGCTCCCATGAACCTGCGCCACCGTTGGGCCGAGTCGGGGTCCAGCGGCCAGAAGGTCTCGAGCCGCAGCTCGGCGAGAGTCAGGTCGTGGGCATCCCCGACGGTGGCGATGGTGGTGAACATGGAGATGTCCTCGCCACGGACATGGAAGGTCAGCGGCACCAGCAGATCGTGCGTCGCACCGGTGACGTCGGGCGACCCCAGGGACTCGACTCCCGGGTAGCTGCGGATCTCGTCATACAGGTCGCCGAGGCGCCGATCGTTGGGGTAGGAGGCGGCGTGGCTTCCCAGCCTCCGCAGGAGGGTGGCGGCTGATAGGGCCCAATCGGACGTGTGGAGCCGCAACCCTTGGGGATGGAAGAAGAGCCGCATGAGGTTGAGGGTGGGCCCCGCCCACTCCGGCGGCTCGGGAAACAGCAACGAGGTGAAGGTCCGGGCCGCCCGGTTGGCACGGACCACGTTCCAGTGCCGATCCAACAGGATGGCCATGTTGGGCTCGTGGGCCTCCAGCATGGACTCGAGGGTCGCCGCCACGTGCTCCAGCTCCTCGAGGGGGGTCTCCCCGAAGGCGGGTGCATGGCCGGCGGTCCCGAGCAGCATGTTCTGCTCCCGGGGAGGCACATCGAGCACCCGACCGAGGTGGAGCACCATCTCCCGGCTGGGACGGGACCGGTCCGTCTCGAGGAAGCTGATGTGCCGCTGCGACACCTGCGCCTCGAGCGCCAGAGCCAGCTGGCTGAGGCCCCGGGCACGGCGCCACCTGCGCAGCTGGCTGCCGAACCGGGACGCGGACATCGGGTGGAGTGTACGTCAGCCGGCCCGGCTTTCGATTACCTCCCAGGTAGTTGCTGCCATGACCTCCGGCTCCCAGTATCCAGTGTCATGACCCACACGCAACGTAATGAGCGAACGGCCGTAGGTCGTCTCCGGGGCGTCCTGCTCGTCAACGCCGGCTTCAGTGCCGTCACCGGTGCGATTCTGCTCCTGGGTGCCGATGTAGCGGGCTGGCTGGGCGTGCCGGCCCCGGTGGGGTTGGCGCTGGGCGCGGGACTGGTGCTGTTCGCCGTCGCTGTGCTGGCCGCGGCCTTTCGTGCCCCCACATCGTCGGCGGGCGCAGTGGTCATGGCGGACACCGCCTGGGTGGGGGGCGCTCTGGTGATCCTGCTGGCATTCCCGTCCCTTCTCTCCCCATCCGGGCGCTGGTCCCTGGCGGGGGTCACGGTCGTCGTAGCCGTGCTCGCTTGCCTGCAATGGAGATGGCTTCGACTGGCGGGGGTCTGACATGGAGCCCCTGGTGGTGGCGGCGGAGCGCACGATCGATGCTCCAGTGTCTGTGTTGTGGGAGATCGTGGCCGACCTGGACGGATATCACCGCCACGTCGAAGCCCTGGCCGAGACGGCAGTGGTGGAGGGGGCGGGCCGGGGTGCGATCCGGCGATGCGTGGACGCGTCGGGAGCCGCCTGGAGCGAGACCTGCACGGTGTGGGAGCCGGAGCGCTGCTATGTGATCGAGGTGGACGTCGCCACCTATCCGCTCAAGTACCGGAGCCTGTTCCGCTCCTTCCGGGGCACCTGGAACCTGGAGCCGGCCGGGCGGGGGACCCGGGTCAGCCTCAGCTTCGACATCGAGCTTCGCAGGGTTCCCGGAGCCTCCTCCCTGCTGCGGCGGCTCACCCGGCGGGCACGCGCCGACCTGGAGGCGATACTGGCCAGTTACGCCGTGACGGCTGCCCGGCGGTCGACCGGGTAGGCAGCCCGAGCGGAGCACCGGCCGGGAGGGGTCGGATCCTGCTGCCTGTCCGCCAGAGGGGTCGCGGCTGTCGCGCCTGCACGGTGAGACGCCGGAGCTGGGCCTGCGTGGTGTCGCCATTCCTCTGTCGCAACTCTGACAGTTCCCTTCCCCCTGGCGCTCCCGCCTGCAACGGTGCCACCGAGGAGGCAGGGAGCCGCCGGCTTCCCGAGGGGGCCGGATCGACGCGTATCCGAGACCAAGGAGGTCTGTGATGACTGCACGGGAAACCCGCACACAGGGAGAGTCCACCGGAGGGCGCCTGCTGCGGGGAGCGCTGGCGGGGCTGGTAGCCGGAGCCGTCTTCATCGCCATCAACATGTGGTTCGTGTCGTCCATGGGTGACCCGGCTACGGCGCCGTTTCGGTTGATCTCCACGCTGGTGCTGGGAGCGGAGGCGCTGGAGGAGGGCACCGCCAGCGTCCCCCTGGGGCTGGTGGTGCACGGAGCGATCTCGATCCTGTTCGGGCTCGTGTTCGCTCTCGTGGTGCCCAGGTTCGGGACCAACGGCACTGTGGCGCTCGCCGGTGCCCTCTACGGAGCAGCCGTATACGTGCTGGATTTCCTGATCCTGGCGAACACCGCCTTCCCGCAGTTCCAGGCACCCAACGATCCCCTGGAGCTCTCGGCCCACGTGGTGTTCGGCTTGCTGGTGGCGTTGTTCTTCTACAGCACCGGGCCCCGTTCCGGTGAGCGGGTGTTCGAGTTCGCCTGATCGGTCGGCGGAGGGAAGAACCCCCACACATCGGGCAAGGGCGGCCGATGGCAGCCATGGTCCGACTCTCACCCTGTGGCAATCACTGTCGGGTGTCCGACAGGAGGTCGTCCACTGAGCGACTCGGTGTGTTGTGAGGGGAGATGACTCCCATCGTCCTCGCCGCCTTCGCAGCCGGGATGGTCTCGACCGTCAACCCGTGCGGGTTCGCCATGCTCCCGGCATATCTCGGGTTCTTCCTCGCCGACCAGCCGCACCGGTCGTCTCCCATCGGGAGGGTGGCGCTGGCCGTCTCGGGCGGTTTCCTGGTGGTCTTCACAGCCGCCGGCATCCTCATCGCGGGCGGAGTGCGGGCAGTGGTGGACCTGCTCCCATGGCTGGCGCTCGTGGTGGGCGCGGCCCTGGTGGTGGTGGGAGTCGCCCAGCTCCGGGGCCGAAGACTCCTCCCCTATCTGCGGGGGCCCGGCCGGGCGCGGAGGGAGTCTTCCTTTCGGGGGATGTTCGGGTTCGGAGTTGCCTACGCCGTGGCGTCTCTCTCCTGCACCCTTCCCATCTTCCTGAGCCTGGTGGGTAGCACGGTGGCGGCCCGCAGCCTGGGAGAGGCCACGCTCGCCTTCGCCGCCTATGGGGGAGGGATGGCGATCGTGGTGGCGGGCATCACGGTCCTGGTGGGAAGCGGACGGCATGCCGTGGTGGAGCGGATGCGCCGCGCCGGTCGACTGCTCGACCGGATCGCCGGCTGGACGATGACCCTGGCGGGGGCGTTCATCGTCTGGTACTGGGCCACCCTCCTCGCCGACGATGCCGTCGCCCTCGGCTCCAACCGGGTGGTTCGCTGGGTCGACCAGGCGTCGGCGTGGGCCACAGGGACCCTTAGCCGCAACGCCGTGGCGGTGTCGCTCGCCGTCCTGGTCGCCATCGGGGTGGGGATCCTCCTGGATCGACGGCGTCGCAGTCGGGTAGGTTCCGGACGGGGGGAGCATCCCGACCGGATGTGAGATGGCGCTGCCGGTGCCGGCCGGGCCCCACCGACGTTCTCGACCTGGACGGGACTGTCGGCATGGCGACATTCGAGGCTGGTCCCCGCTGATCGGGGGGTTTGCCGGAGCTGAAGGCGGCCATGGAGGATGGGATCTCGGCTGGAGGTGTGCCTGCCTGGGAGCGACACGGAAAGGTGAGAATCATGGAAATCGGGATGATCGGACTGGGGCGGATGGGCTCCAACCTCACCCGCCGCCTACTCCGAGACGGACACAGGGTGGTGG
>JBKHJQ010000070.1:0-9189 GCA_046538055.1 Actinomycetota bacterium | reverse complement strand
GATCGGTACACGGCCAAGCTTCCAGCGGTGGACCGATTGGAGGCTTTGACCTCCGGCCCGCGGCCGTCCACCCCTTCCTCCGCCCTCACCAGGTAGCCGCGTACCCGAGAGTCGTCTGACGTCATGTGCTTCTGTCTCCTGGTCCCTTGGTTGGTGGCAAGTGAAGCGAGGAGAGGGGAGTATGACCCTCCGGTGTGTGCTGCTCAGCCTCTGGCCGCGTGGGACCTGCCGCCGTAGGCGACGGCCATGGTCGTACGGCTATGGAGGCGGCCTCGCCGCCAGGAGACTAGCGACGGGGTCCCGTTCCGACGGTGTCGCCGGTCTGTCTCTCGGGCGTGGGGATGGTCGTGTTGGCCGCCACCAGCCACCCTCCTAGAGCCGTGAGGGACACCGAGATGACGCCATAGACCACGGCGAGGACGGCTGCCTCCGCTACCCAGTCGACGGCCTCGACCCCGATCGCCGTCGCCGGGAGCCACAGCCAGTCGGCCAGCCAGAGGACCAGGAGGTGACCTGCGCCGAAACCCAGTCCGAAGAGGACGTGAGTCCTCCAGGGCCCTGGTATAGACCAGTCCCACCAGAAGCTCACGAGGACTCCCAGCGCCAGAGGTAGCAGGAAGTGGAGTGGGATCGCCACGGGGCTCATCCCGATCGAGTAGCCCGCCGGGTCGGTCTCCCATGTGTCCACCGTCAGAAGCCACACCGTCGCCCACAGGCCCAAGAAGACGGCTACGGACACGGCATGTTCACGGACCCTTGCGGTCACCGTAGGCATCTGGGAACTCCTTTATTCGGCCACCCTGATGGATACACGACCTGCCAGAGAGTCACTAGGGCCGAAGGAACTCCCTGCAACGGACTTCCGACCCTTTCGACGCGGACCATCTCTTCAGGGCGGCGAACGCCCGACCGGACAGGGGGTCCCTTCCGGGTCCCGATCCGTCAGGGAGCGGCTCGGGCCGGCCCACTCCCGTCGCTCACCGCCGCCACGACGACGAAGGCACAGTCACCCCAGCCCGGCTTGACCGCCTCGATCTCCACGGTCTCGGCGAGGGGACGCCTGAGGGTCTGTGCCCACGACTCGACCACGAAACCGGTATCCCGTAGCAGTCCTTCCACCTCCTGGGCGGAGAAGAACGTCGCTTCCCGGTAGAACACGCTCTCCTCCTGGTTCGCGAGATAGTGGCGTCCCAGTGGGCTCTCTCTGTCGATGAAGCCGATCACCAAACGCCCGCCCGGGAGGAGGACGCGCCCCGCCTCGGTGAGCATCTGCCGGGGCGAGTCGACGAAGCAGATGGTTGTCACCACCAGGGCGTAGTCGAAGCTGTCGTCCCCGAACGGGAGGCTCTCGGCGGTGCCGATGTGCGTCTCGATCCCTCGGCCCGCGGCATAGGTGAGCATCGTCGGCGAGGGATCGATCCCTACCTGGACGCCCAGCGGTGCCGCGAACCGCCCGCTCCCCACCCCGATCTCAAGTCCCCGACCACGGTAGGGAACGAAAGGGCGGAGAGCGAGCAACTCCGAGACGTAGGCGGCCGCGTGCTGCTCGAACCAATCCTCGTACCGTCGATGGTGCTTCTCGAAGGGGAGAGACCTGGGCATGAGGTACCTGCCGGGCTATCCCTTGACGACACCCACCGGACGCAGTCGGGCCACCGGACCACCCAGACCGGCGGCCTCGCACACCCGGGCCACCTCGGTGACGTCCTTGTAGGCGTAGTCTGCTTCTTCGGCGAGGAGCTTGATCGACCCGGGGCGCACCGAGATGCCTCGGGCTTCGAGTTCGCCTCCGACCTCCTTGCCCTGTCGGACCTTGAGGGCAGCGTGACGGCTCATCATCCGACCGGCGCCGTGCGCGGCGGAGTCGAAGGCGGGATTGCCGGCAACGCCTCGCAACACCCACGAGGCGGTGCCCATCGACCCGGGGAGGAACACGGGCTGTCCTACGTGCTGGAGGTCCTGGGGCAGGTCAGGGTGCTCCGGGCCGAAAGCGCGGGTGGCGCCCTTGCGGTGGACGCAGAGGAGGCGATCCGTCCCGTCTACGCGGTGGCGCTCGATCTTGGCCAGGTTGTGGGCCACGTCGAAGACGAGCTCCATCCCGGTCCCTTCGGCTGAGATCCCCAGAGCTACGGCGAATGCGTGACGCGCCTCGTGTGCCAGGGCGTGGCGGTTCGACCATGCGAAATTGGCCGCAGCCGCCATGGCGCCCAGGTACTCCTCCCCTTCGGGGGAGCGGACCGGGACACAGGCGAGCTGGCGATCCGGCACCTCGATCCCGTAGCGGGCCATGGCCGGGCCCATGAGGCGGACTTGCTCCTGGCAGGTCTGATGGCCCAGCCCCCGGCTCCCACAATGGATCATCACCGTGACCATCCCCTCCGCCAGCCCGAAGGCCGACGCCGCCACGGGATCCTCTACGCGGTCCACCACCTGCACCTCGAGGAAGTGGTTGCCCGCCCCCAGTGAACCCAGCTGTCCCTGGCCCCGTTCCCGAGCCCGGGCGGAGATTCGGCTGGGATCGGCGCCCTGTGAGCTTCCTCTCTCCTCGCACCGCGCCAGATCGGCTTCCCGTCCGTAGCCTGCTTCCAGCATGGCGGGGACGCCCCTCTCCAGCACCTCGTCGAGCAGGACGTTCTCGGCGACGGCTCCCTTGCCCAGACCCCGGGGAATTCGGCGGGAAAGCTGGGCCATTATCTCCTCCCGATTCGCCTCGAAGTCGGCCCGGGTGAAGCGGGAAGCGAGCAGGCGGACGCCGCAGCATATGTCGAAGCCGACCCCGCCGGGTGAAACCACGCCTCCTTCATCCACGTCGGTGGCAGCGACTCCTCCTATGGGAAAGCCGTAGCCCCAGTGGATGTCGGGCATGGCCATCGAGGCCTTGACGATGCCGCGCAGGTGAGCCACATTCTCCACCTGGAGCAACGCACGATCCTCCTCGGCCTTCACCAGAAGCTCCTTGGTGGCGAAGATCCAGCCCGGGACCCTCATCCCGCCGTGCCGGGGGATCTCCCAGAGAACGTCGTCCAGGGGACGTATCCCACCGGGCCGTGAGTCCTTGCCTTTCAGCCGTGTCCCTTCCGCCGGTCAGAGTCCAGCCTTCCCACCGCGCCGCCGGGGCGGTAGGGGCCTTCGTCCCCCGATCCTATAGAGGAGCACCGAGCAAGCGCTGGGGCGCCGCCCGGGTCAGCTCGAAGGGTAGGTATCGGCGGCTGCCCGGTTCATGAGGTCGGCGAAGAGATCCGGACGGTCGAAGTTGGGCCGATGGCCGGCGCCTTCGAAGATGACCCGCTCCTTGCGCGGAGCGTCGACCAGGGCGAACCACTCTTCTGCCAGGATCGACCGGCCCCGGGTCTCGTGTTCTCCGAGCACCATGTAGTAGGGGACGTCGAGGCGAGGGACGTCCTGGCGGAAGTCCACCTGCTGGAGCGCGGGATAGAGGGCGGCGTTGGTGTCGAGGAACGCCCGGAAGGCGTTGATCCGATCCATCCAGCTGTACTCGGGGACGAAGAGGATGGCGGGCATCTCCTTGCTCAGGTCCAGCTCCGGGTAGGGGTTCCAGTCGTGTTCGTACGACACGACCTGTTCGTACTGGATGATGTCGTCGTAAGGAGGTGGTCCTGCCGACTGCAGAGAATCGGCCAGCTCGGCGTTGCCGGTCCGTTCAGCCCACGCCAGGGTGTCCTCCCAGGCCATGATGTCGGTTTCCCGTTGGCTGACCATCTGGCCCACACCGACGAAGGCGTGGTAGAGGTCGGGCCGCTCCCGGGCGGCCAACACCCCCAGGGTGGATCCCCAGGACTGGCCGACCAGGTAGATCCGGTCCTCGTCGAAGCGTTCCCGCAGGTAGTCGGTGACTTCGATGGTGTCGGCCACCAACCGGTCCACGGTGAAGGTGTCGGTGGGATCGAGAGCCGGATACGACTTGCCGGCGCCGCGCTGCTCCCAGGCGACGACCACGAAGTCGTCTTCCAGACCTACGTCTGCTCGCAGGGCTCCGATGTCGGTGCCACCCGGGCCACCGCTCAGGTACAGCAACACCGGGTTGTCGATGCTGCGTCCGCGAATCATGAGGACCTGGTCGTGCCCGCCGATCTCGACGCTGGTCAGCTCGCTGACACTTCCCGGCAGCGGGTCGCCTTCCGCCCCCAGCACGGGAGCGGTGCTGGCAGGGCGGGAGATGAAGAAGGCGACTGCGGCCAGGGCAAGGGTGAGTACCACGGTCAGGGCCCGGCCCGTGGGGCCGGGTCTAGCGGCCGCGGGGTGGCCTAGGCGACCCGATAGCCACACGCCGTAGCCAACGCCCAGAACCATGGGGGCCAGCACCAGCACTCCGTGCACGCCGCGTCCCAACACGAAGGCGAGCATCCCGTAGAGGGACGTCAGGTGGAGCCCGTCGACCGTGAGACCGTCCACCCCGAGACGGGTGAGCTCGAAAACCACGAGAAAGGCGCCCGGGGCAATCAGCATGGCCCAGCGACTCCCGGTGGCCAAGCCGGCGCCCGCCCCGACCAGCAGCGCCACACCCATCGCCAGGAGCGCCTGAGACGCGGTGACAGGCCCGCGAGGAGTGAGCCATCCGCTCACGGCCCCGAAACCGGCCGCCAGAACGACTGCTGCCGCCAGGCCGAGGCGAGGGTGGGCCCAGAGGCGCCTCAGCACTCCGGCCGGCGGTGCTCCTTCGTCAGGAGCCGGGTCGGCCCCGGGAGCGTTTCGGGGACCTTCCATCTCTATTACAGCCACGACAAGCCTTTCTCGAGTGCGCCGTCCCCCGGCCGGCACCACCCGAGACTGCCGGGCCGACCCGGCGAGCGGAAGGGTCGAACGGCCCGAGCTGGGGCGGCGGCACCCGCAGGGGAGTGGGGTCCGACCGGCTCGGCCTGGGTTCAACGGTCCGGAACGGCCTCGAAGCCGAACCCTATGAACGGAGCCTTGGCCCGGGGAGAGACGGTTTCGGCCATACTCGCCCCATGGCTCATCCCCGAATGTACGACCCGGACGACTCGATACTGGCCCGGGTCCGCGAGATCGCACTCGCCTTCCCCGGTTCCGACGAGAAGGAGTCCCACGGCCGTCCCGCCTTCTACACACGAAAGGTGTTCTGCTACTACGGCGGTTCGGCCCGAGCCGATGGAGGCTGGGTGGAACACGAGCAGGCTGTGGTCTTCCTGCCCGACCCGGCGGAACGCCCCGCGCTGGAGGCAGACGGGCGGTTCTGGGTGCCGGCCTACCTGGGCCCTTTCGGCTGGATGGGTCTGGACCTGGTCCCCGACTCGGACTGGGAGGAGGTAGCCGAGCTCGTGGAGGAGTCGTTTCGGGCTACCGCCCCGAGGCGCCTGGTCGCGGAGCTCGACCAGAAGGTCGGCTAGACAACCCCCCGGGCGCATGGCACGATCTGGCAGGTGACCGCCAGTTCCGTCTCCGAGCAGCGGCTGCGCGATCTGGTGTGGCTGCGCCGGGTCCGGGACCGGATAGACCGGGAGTACGACCGCCCTCTGGACGTGGAGGCCCTGGCCCGCGGTGCCCACATGTCGGCCGGGCATCTCAGCCGCCAGTTCAAGCTGGCTTTCGGCGAGTCGCCCTACTCCTACCTGATGACACGGCGCATCGAACGGGCGATGGCGTTGCTACAGCGGGGTGACTTGAGCGTCACCCAGGTGTGCTTCGCCGTGGGCTGCTCGTCGCTGGGTACCTTCAGCACCCGCTTCACCGAGCTGGTGGGCATGCCGCCCAGCGTCTACCGGCGCCAGGCGGCGGGAGCCACGGAAGGCATGGCGCCGTGTGTGGCCAAGCAGGTCACGAGACCGATCAGGAATCGAGAAGCGCCGTCGGCGGGGGGTGCATAGTCTGACCGCCATGGATATCAACATCTACCAAGCGATGCTCCCCCACGACGACCCCGGGGCTTCCCTGGCGTTCTACCGGGACACTCTCGGCCTGGAGGTCCGCAACGACGTGGAGTATCAGGGCATGCACTGGATCACGGTCGGCCCTCCCGGCCAGCCCCAGACTTCCATCGTCCTGTACCCACCGGATGCCACCCCCGGTCTCACCGACGACGAGAGGCGCACCATCGCCGAGATGATGGCCAAGGGGACGTTCGCCTCCATCAACCTGTCCACGCCCGACCTCGACGGTGTCTTCGAGAAGCTGGCGGCGAGCGACGCCGAGGTGGTACAGGAGCCGACCGACCAGCCCTACGGAGTCCGCGACGCCGCCTTCCGGGATCCGGCCGGAAACATGATCCGCATCATGGAGATCCGCTGACCGAGATCGGAGAAGGACACTACGGACGATGACAAAGGCTCAGCATACGGACAGCCGCGCCCAGCGTGGCCCGGGAGCCCTCTCCCGGTGGATCCAGCGGCGGGCCAACGCCCGGACGAGCACCCGGATCCGGCGGAGGGGCGGGAAGATGATGGGCATGGAGGTCCTCATCCTCCACACGACGGGCCGCATCAGCGGACAGGCCCGGGAGACGCCTCTGGCGTGGTTGGCCGACGGCGACGACGCCTGGCTGGTGGTCGCATCGGGTGGCGGGAGCCGCCACCCCGACTGGTACCTCAACCTGACGGCGAACCCCGCCCGGGCAGCGATCGAGTTTCACGGCCGGGATCCCATCCCGGTGGCTCCCAGTGAGCTCACCGGATCCGCCCGCGACGAAGCGTGGCGGCGGATCGCCGGTGCCCAGCCGCGAATCGCCAAGTATCAGAGGAAGAGCGACCGGCAGTACCCGGTGATCAGGCTCGCCCGCTCCGTGACCGAGGATGCCAGATGAGCGAGGCACCGCAAGACGACTCACCGATGGGTAGGCATGCGGCCGACAGCCACGACCTCATCCGGGTGCAGGGTGCCCGCGAGAACAACCTCAAGGACGTCTCCGTGGAGATACCCAAGCGGCGCCTGACGGTGTTCACGGGCGTGTCGGGGTCGGGCAAGAGCTCCCTCGTCTTCGACACGATCGCCGCCGAATCGCGGAGGCTGATCAACGAGACGTACAGCGCCTTCCTGCAGGGCTTCATGCCCACCCAGGCCCGTCCCGACGTGGACGTCCTGGAGGGCCTCACCACGGCGATCATCGTCGATCAGGAGCCCATGGGAGCCAACGCCCGGTCCACCGTAGGCACCGCCACCGATGCCAACGCCATGCTTCGCATCCTCTTCAGCCGAATCGGCCAGCCCCACATCGGCCCGGCCACAGCCTTCTCTTTCAACGTCCCCACGACGAGGGCGAGCGGCGTGATGACCTCCGAGACGGGAGAGCGAACGGTGGTGCGCAATGCCGTGTACCTGGGCGGGATGTGCCCCCGCTGTGAGGGTATGGGGAGCGTCACCGACATCGACGTGTCCCAGCTCTACGACGAGACCAAGTCGCTCAACGAGGGTGCCATCACCGTCCCCGGGTACAAGGCGGGCGGCTGGTCGGTCAAGTTCTTCGCCGAGTCGGGATACCTGGACCCCGACAAGCCGGTCCGGGAGTACACCGACACCGAGCTGCACGACTTCCTCTACCGGGAGGCCACCAAGGTGAAGGTGGGTGGCGCCAACCTCACCTACGAGGGGTTGGTCCCCAAGATTCGCGGCTCGTTCCTGTCCAAGGACCGGGAGTCCATGCAGCCCCACATCCGGGAGTTCGTGGATCGGGCGGTCACCTACATCACCTGCCCCGAATGCGGCGGCACCCGGCTGAACGAGGCGGCCCGCTCCTCCAAGATCGCCGGCCGCAACATCGCCGAGCTGTGCGCCATGCAGATCAACGACCTGGCGGAGTGGGTCGGGAGCCTGGATGAGCCGTCGGTGGCACCGCTTCTCGCCAAGCTCCAGCACACCCTCGACTCCTTCGTGGAGATCGGGCTGGGCTACCTGTCGCTGGAGAGGCCGTCCGGCACCCTCTCGGGGGGCGAGGCTCAGCGCACCAAGATGATCCGCCACCTCGGCTCGGCCCTGACCGACGTCACCTACGTGTTCGACGAGCCCACCATCGGCCTGCATCCCCACGACGTCCAGCGGATGAACGACCTGCTGCTGCGCCTGCGGGACCAGGGCAACACGGTGCTGGTGGTGGAGCACGAGCCGGAGACCATCGCCATCGCCGACCGGGTGGTGGACCTGGGTCCCGGCGCCGGCACCGCGGGCGGGACCATCGGGTTCGAGGGTACGGTGGAGGCCCTGGCTCGCAGCGACACCCTCACCGGACGTCATCTCGGCTACCGGGCTTCCATCAAGGAAGCGGTCCGGACGCCCGCCGGCCAGCTGGAGATCCGGGGAGCCCGGACCCACAACCTCCGCGATGTCGACGTGGACATCCCGCTGGGCGTCCTGGTAGTCGTCACCGGGGTGGCTGGTTCGGGCAAGAGCTCGTTGATCGAGGGCTCGGTGGCGTCCCAGGATGGGGTGGTGTCGATCGACCAGGGCTCCATCCGGGGCTCCCGCCGCAGCAACCCGGCGACCTATACCGGCCTGCTCGACCCGATCCGCAAGGCCTTCGCCAAGGCCAACGACGTCAAGCCCGCCCTGTTCAGCCCCAACTCCGACGGCGCCTGCCCCACCTGCAAGGGGGCGGGCGTCGTCTACACCGACCTGGGGATCATGGAGACGATCGCCACCCCCTGCGAGGAATGTGAGGGGAGGCGATTCCAAGCCGAGGTCCTCACGTACACGCTGGGCGAACGCAACATCGCCCAGGTCCTGGAGATGCCGGCGGAGGAGGCTGAGGAGTTCTTCGCGCAGGGCGAGGCCCGCACCCCGGCGGCGCACAAGATCCTGCGGCGCCTGGTGGACGTGGGCCTCGGGTACCTCGCCCTCGGCCAGCCCCTCACCACCCTCTCGGGCGGAGAGCGGCAGCGTCTCAGGCTCGCCATCCACATGGGAGAGGAAGGCGGGGTCTACGTGCTCGACGAGCCCACCACCGGCCTCCACCTCGCCGACGTGGAGAACCTGCTGGGCCTCCTCGATCGGCTCGTGGACTCCGGAAAGTCCGTCATCGTCATCGAGCACCACCAGGGAGTGATGGCCCACGCCGACTGGATCATCGATATGGGTCCCGGCGCCGGCCACGACGGTGGACGGGTCGTGTTCGAGGGTACGCCCGCCGACCTGGTCGCCGATGCCTCCACCCTCACCGGCCAGCACCTGGCTGCCTATGTCGGCGCCTGAGGGGCCTTTCGGAGAGGGGAGCCGGAAGGCATCGAC
>JBKHJQ010000069.1:0-9203 GCA_046538055.1 Actinomycetota bacterium | reverse complement strand
GCTCTTTCCTGACGCCCCGGCTGGTGGAGCAGGCCCGAAGGCAGGGACGACAGGTAGTGGGGGTCTTCGACGAGAAGGACGGCGTGGATGCCAAGCGCTACCTCCTGGACTGTGGCGTGGACGACGTGGTCGACCAAACTGCCAGTCCCGAGGAGTTCCTGGCCGTGGTACGGGGTGTGGTGGAGCTGGCTCCCTACGTACCCGTGTCGGCTCCTCCCGTCGACGAGCCGGCGACCCGGGGGCGCATGGTGGTGGTAGGCGCCCCTCCCGGTGGATGCGGAGCGACCGAGGTGGCGGTGGGCCTGGGCGAGGCCGGGGCCGCTCCCGTGGTGGATGCCGACGACCTCGCCCCCTCCCTGGCACAGCGAATGGGGGCACCCCTCCATCCCAACCTGCGCACCGCCATCGATGTCGTCCACCACCGGTCGGGACGTGTGGACGAGGCTCTCATCCGCGCCGGGCCCCTGCAGATGGTCCCGGGACTGGTGACAGGTGACGACTGGGCGCAGCTGCATCCCGGGGAGGTGGAGGCGGTGATCGAGGACGTGGCCCAGCAACGTCCCGCCGTGGTGGTGAACGTGGGGTCCGGCCTGGAGCGGCCTCAACAGGGCGAGGGGAGGTTCGGGCTGGCCCGCGGCGTCGTGCGCCGGGCGGATGTCGTCGTAGCGGTGGGCCTCGCCCATCCCGTCTCGGTCACTCGGCTGGTGCGCTGGGTGGGGGAGGCGGCGCTGCTGGCTCCGGATGCCGCCATCCATGTGGTGATCAACCGTGTTGACCGCTCCCCGTTCCGGCGTTCCGAGGTGGAGAGCGAGCTGGCCGAGGAACTGGGCGATGTGCCGGTTCATTTCCTCCCGGAGGACAAGCGGGTGGCCGAGGCCGCCTGGGCGGGAGCGGCCGTGTCCGGTGGCCCGTTCCGGCGTGCCGTCCGTCGGCTGGCTTCGGAGATAGGGCTATGAGCGCCGCCTACGAGGAGATCCGCCAGCGGGTCGTCGCACGGGTGGAGGAGGAGTCGATCGACGTGACCGTGGACCGTCCCCGGGTTCGAGCGGTGGTGGGCGAGGCGGTGGACGCCTACCAGCGGCACGCCCACCTGGGCAGAAGCCGGGCCCTGGCGGATCCGGCCGGGATGGTCGACAGGGTGATGCGGTCTGTGGCCGACCTGGGCCCCCTCACCGACCTGCTGGAGCGGGGCGACGTGGAGGAGGTGTTCATCGAGGGAAGCCGCGTCACGTACCTGGACGCCGCCGGGCGTCTCCGGGCGTTGGAGGAGCCCACCTCGGAGCGGGAGAACCGCCAGGTCCTCGACCGGCTCCTGGCCGACTCCGACCGGCGGCTGGATGCCTCCAGCCCCATGGTCCAGGCCCGTGTGCTGGATGACTCCGCCCGCCTCACGGCGGTGATCCCTCCGGTGGCGGACCGGCTCTCGGCCACCATCCGCCGCTATGCGCTCCGGCGGGAGACGCTGGAGACGATGGTGGAGCGCTCCTCACTCTCGGGAGCGGCCTCCCGCTTCCTCTGGGCGGTGATGCAGGCGACCACATCGGTTCTGGTATCCGGCCCGCCGGGGGCCGGGAAGACCTCCCTTCTGTCGGCCTTGATCGGAGCGGTCCCGGCCGGGCACTGCGTCCGATGCTGTGAGGAGGTCAGGGAGCTGCATGTCCCCCTGGTGCACGGATCGTTCTATGAGGCCCGCCCGGCGGCGCTGGACGGACGGGGTGAGATCAGCCTGCGGGATCTCGTCAAGCTCGTCCTGGCGATGCGCCCCGACCGCATAGTCGTCGGTGAAGTGAGGGGGTCGGAGGCCTTCGAGCTGACCCGCGCCGTCAACGCCGGCTGCGGGTTCGCCTGCACCATCCACGCCAACTCGGCCGACGACGCCCTCGCAGCCCTCGTCAACGCCGCTCTCATGGCGGGCGAGAACGTGACCGAGACCGTGGTCCAGAAGGTCTTCTCCTCGTCGCTGGACCTGGTCGTCCACCTGGACCGGGACTCCGCCGGGGAGGGACCCATCCGCCGGAGGGTCATGGAGATCCTGGCCGTGGTCCCGTCGCTGCGCGAGGACTTCTCCACCCAACCCATCTTCGTCCGCGAGCATCTGGGAGCTCCCCTGGAATGGACCGGTGCCCTTCCGCCCGCCCTCCTGGTGGAGCGCATCGAGCGTGCCCTTCCGGATGGGACCCCTCTCCGGGCGCTCCTGGGTACCCGGGAGGGCGTGGCGTGAGGCTGGCGGTGGCGCTCATCACCGCCGTGGCGGCGGGAGGCCTGACGGCGGCCGCCCTCGGAATGCTCCCGCCACCCGGTCGCCGCCCCCGGCGCCGGAGCGGTCACTCCGAATGGCTGACACAGGCGGGCGTGTCCGCCACACCCCTTCAGTTCTGGGCCACCTCGCTGGGAGCGGGGGCCTTGACCCTGGTGAGCGTCACCCTGCTCACAGGAAGCTGGGCGGTGGCGGCCGTCCCTTCGCTGCTGGTGGCGATGCTTCCCCGTCTCTACTTCGGCAACCAGCGCCGCCGCCGCCTGGGCGAGGTTCGCCAGGCCTGGCCGGATGGGCTACGGGACCTGGTGGCGGCGATGTCGGCGGGGCGGTCGCTCCCCCGGGCGATCGAGGAGCTGGCCGCCACCGGACCGCGGCCGCTGCGGGAGGCGTTCGCCTCGTTCCCGTTCCTGGCCCGCAGCCTGGGAGTCGTGCCCGCGCTGGAGGCGATCCGCGACTCCGTTGCCGACCCCACCACCGACCGGGTGGTTGAGGTGCTGATCGTGGCGTACGAGCGGGGCGGCCCCATCGTTCCCGAGATCCTGCGCGACCTCGCCCACGCCACCGCCCGCGATGTCTGGGCGGCCGAGGAGATCGAGACGGCGGCTCTGGAGAACAAGATCAACGCCCGGGCCGTGTTCGTCCTGCCGTGGCTGGTCCTGATCGCCATGACTCTGCGGCCCGGGCCGTTCCGGGATTTCTATGCCAGCACCCTGGGTCTGGTCGTGATCGCGGTAGGAGGGGCTCTGTCGCTGGGCGGCTCGCTGCTGGTCAGTCGCCTGGGACGCAACCCCGATGAGCCGAGGGTGCTCGGTCGATGAGCCCTCTGGTCGTGATGGCGGCGGTCGGGTCGGCCGTGGTGCTGGGCGGGGCCATGTGGTGGCTGGTTCCGCCCACGCCCCGGCTGGCCGGGCGGACCCGCCCCTATGTGGATCCCGCCACCCCGGGTCCCAACCGTCCACCCGGTTCCGCTCCGGCCCGGATCTTCGGGCCGATGCTGATGCGCCTGGCCACGTCGGTGGGTCGCCGCCTGGATCCCGGCGGGGAGGAGGCATTGGCCGCGCGTCTGCGGCATGCCGGATACCGGCCCGACCTGGCGGACGCCCGACGCGTGGCGGCCTTCCGGCTCGGCCAGCTCCGCCTCCTGTTCCTGGGTGGTGCGGCCGGAGGGCTGGTTGCTGCGGCTGTGGGCTTTTCCACCCGCGGGATCCTGGGGCTGGTGCTGGTGGGTGCGGTGGCTCTAGTGGGCAGGAGCCGGGGCCGCATCGAGCGCAGCGTGGAGGAGCGCCGCCTGAGGATGCGGATTGAGATCTACACCGTCGACCAGCTCCTGGCCCTGCGGGTCCGGGCGGGAGGGGCGGTGATCCAGGCGGTCAACCAGGTCATCGAGCGAGGAAGGGGAGCGGTGGTCTCGGAGCTGGCGGAGGCCGTGCGCCTCCACCGGGCGGGTATGACGGCGTCGGAGGCGTTCGGGAGGATTGCCGATCTCACTCCCGAGCCGGCCTGCGCCCGCACCTACCGGCTGCTGGCCATCGCCGACGAGAGGGGAGTGGATCTGGCGGCGGGGCTCCTGGCCCTGGCCGAGGACGTGCGTGAGACCCGCCGGGAGGCGATGAAGCGGGCGGCCACCCGGCGGCGGGCGGCGATGCTGGTTCCCACCATCGCCCTGTTGGCACCCACGCTCCTCCTCTTCGTGGCGGCACCTCTTCCCTACCTCCTGACCGGCTGGCGATGAGAAAGGAGATAACAGCCATGCAGGAACTCATCGGGCGGATCATCCGGGCGGCGGCCGCGGCCCTTCGAGATGAGAGGGGCCTGAACACCGCCGAGCTGATGGGCAACGCGGCCCTGGCCATCGGGGCCCTGGTGGTCATCTGGGCGGCGCTCGAGGTCCTGGGCGTCGACGTGGTCAACTGGATCAGGGGTGAGCTCCTGGGCGGATGAGGCGGGACGGGGGCTTCGCCTCGCTTCAGTTCGTCCTGGCCGCCGCCCTGGCCATGTTCATGGTGGTGGGCCTGGTCCAGCTCGTCGCCTACCAGTACACCCGGGGAGCGGTCATGGCTTCCCTGGAGCGGGGAGCGCGGGCAGGCTCGATCGGCGCAGGCGGGGCCGCCCGCTGCGAGCAGGTGGTGCGGGACTCGCTCGGCTCCGTCCTGGACGGTGCGGTCGGTGCCAGCCTCCGGCTGGGTTGCGCCGACGAGGCCGGCGCGATCCGCGCCTGGGCGGAGGGGGCCGTGCCGTCGTGGGTCTCGGGCGCCCCCGACATGCCCTTCAGCCTGGAGACCCGGGTGCGGGAGGAGCCTCGGTGAAGGGAGAGGAGGCTGGTGCCTCCCTGGAGCTGGCGCTGGGAATGGCCCTGCTGGTCATCCCGGCACTGATCGCGGTCCTCTCGTTCTCCCCGTGGCTGGAGGCTCGGGCCTTCGTGCGGACGGCTGCCGCCGAAGGCGCCCGGGCGGCCGTCCTGGCCGATGGCGATCCGGCCGCGGCCGGGGCGGCCCTGGTGGCGGACATGGCAATCGGACGGGGATGGGACGGTGTGGAGGTGGAGATGTGCGGAGGGGGCGGCTGCGTTCTCGAGCGCGGAGGGTTCGTGACGGCCCGGGTGACCGTGGAGGTACCGCTCGTGTCCACACCATGGGGAGACGTGGGCGGGCTCACCGTAGAGGCGACCCACGCCGAGCCGGTCGACTTCTACCGGAGCCTGCCGTGACGTCGGAGCGGGGCTCCATCACCCTGTGGATGGTGGGACTGGTGATGGTGGTGCTGGCCGTGGGCGGCATTGCCGTGGATCTGTGGCGGGGTCTGGCCGCCCACCGTCATGTGGCCTCGGTGGCGGACGCGGCGGCGGTGGCAGCCGGTGCGGCCATCTCCGAGGAGCGCTGGCGGTCCCAGGGTGCCCTCGTTCTCGATCGGCGGCGGGTGGCGGATGCAGTGGCGGAGGCGGCGGCCGCCCAGACGGGCGGGCCGGAGGTGAGCTACCGGGTGGAGGTGGCGCCGGACGGTTCCACCGCCACCATCGAGACCGCCGCCACCGTCGATCTCACGCTCCTCGGGCTTCTGGCGGATGCAGGACTGGATGTGGCGGCCACGGCCACCGCCGCCCCCACCCTCGAACCCTGATGCGTCCGGCCCGACTGGGAGCCGCCCTTCTGCTGGTCGTCCTGGCCGGAGGGGTCGCCATCGCCGCGACGACGATGGACGACTCGGAGGTCCCTCGCGTGTCCGCCACAGCTTCCCGCCCCCGGCAGAGCACCACGGCCACCTCACCGGCGGAGAGGATCACCTCCCCGCCCGCGTCGGTACCGACCACCGCAGCTTCCTCGACCCGGCTCCCGGACAGATCACCCGAGAGGGTGGTCAGAGAGGGCATGGAGGCGTGGGGCCGGTTCGCCGTGGCGGGTGACCTGGGGGAGGTGGCGCCGTGGTTCTCCCCCGAGGGGCCGCAGTGGAGACAGTTCCAGGCCGAGGCCCCCGCCCTGTCTGACCACCCGCTGGGCGACCCGCCGTACACGGTTACGGTCGCCGACCTGGTCCTCTCCCGGGAAGATCCTCGGACTCGGGTGGAGGCAACGGTCACCTTCGTGCGCACGGGTGAGCCCTCCCAGACGTTCCGCTGGGTCGTCGTCCTGGTGGGGGAGGGGGAGGACCGGGCCATCTGGACGGTGGAGGAAGCTCAGGCGGAAGCCTCGCCCCCGTTGGCGAGGGAGATCCCATAGATCAGGACGAGCGGCCGGGATTGGCCTATCCGGCGGGGATGGAAGCCAATCCGGTACTGCGGCCGCGAGGAGCCGATGTGGCGGAACACCCTCATCGGGGACTGGACGAAGCTAGACCCCACCACCAGGTCGGCCAGGGTGGTCACCTGCTGGGGACGGGTGGGATCGTCCAGGAGCAGGTGAGCCATCGCGTCCCGGGAGGTGATCCCCATTCGGTGGGCGGCGGCGTTGGCGTAGAGCAGGGTGTCGCGATCGGCGTCCAGGACCGCCATGGCCATGGGTGAGTCGTCGATGATGCCCTGCACGACGTCGTCCAGGCGCCTCACCGCCTCCTCCCGGCGGTCGAGCGACCACCGGCCCAACGACATGGTGACGGCGAAGGCAACCAGCAGGCCGAGGCGGAACAGGGCGGCGGGCGTGTACTCCGAGGCGGCGACCACCACCGCCAGGTAGCCGAACAGCGCCAGGGCACTCAGCAGGCGGAACACGCGCTGGGGGAACGAGAGCGCCTGCCAGCCCAACAGGAGCAGGATCCAGAAGAAGAACGGCGACTCCGTGCCTCCGTCCGCCGCGATCACCCCGTAGGCCAACCCGATGGAGATCGCCTCCGTGACGATCCTCGGGACTCCCTCCCCTCCCCGGGGGACGAGCCAACCAATGCCCAGCCGGATCACCGCCGTCGCTCCACTCAGCAGCGCGATGACCAGGGGCCGCTCCGTCTCACCGACGAGTGCCAGCCCCACTCCGTGGGCGAAGAAGAGGAAGGCGAGCGGATCCCAGCGCCGCAGCCTTTGGAGTCGCCGGGCGTCCCGCTGATGGTCGAATATCGGGTCCACCGGTGGCACAGGAAGCGTCATCGGCGTCGAACCCGGGCCGGGACGACAGGAAGGGCACGCATGGTTGCACCAACGCTAACGATGGCACCCCGGCGGTTGCCGCCTTTCTGTGTGACGGGGTGCCCGAACGCGGTTAGCATATGGGTATCCCGGTCGACGAGTTCTTCTCCTCGACGCGTTCGGGGGTGGTGTAATTGGCAACACGACAGGTTCTGGCCCTGTTATTGAGGGTTCGAGTCCTTCCCCCCGAGCTATCCCGGCGTCTACTCGACGTCGGGCACGGCCCCGTCGTCTAGCGGCCTAGGACGCTGGCCTCTCAAGCCAGTAACGCCGGTTCGAATCCGGTCGGGGCTACCGCACCGCTCCGCCTGCCGGGGGGACCGCGCCGCCGGACTCATATCGCCCCACGCACACGTTCATGTCACCGCTGTTTCCGGCGTGGGGCGGATGGCGAAGCTGAACGAGGCGGCGACCAAGGCTCCCCCGTGCCCCAACCATGCCAGCCATACACCGGTGCCCAACAGGGCGTCCAACAGGACGCCCACGAAGGCGCCCACCACGAAGCCTGCCCAGGCGGCCACGGTCCCGACGAGTATGCCCCGGCCGGGAAGGCCCCGGGTGAGGCCGGCCACGGCGCCGATCGTCAGGCCGATCAGCGTGACGGAGAGGGTGGGCATCAGCATGGTTGGATATCTCCTGGTTTCGCTCGCCCTCCAGTGCACCAACTCCGGCGGCCCGGTGAAATGGGGGAACTCCCTGATTCTCCCCTGAACAACTAGGGGTCAGAAGACCCCCAGGGCGGACGGCCCCTGCAGCCACCCCGCTAGTGCCCCCACCGCCAGGGTGGCGGCCACCACGCCCAGGACTCCCGCCGCCAGGGAGGCATCCCGGCGGTCCAGGGGTACGGGACGGTGGATCGTGCGGGGCCCGTCGCCCAGCCCTCTCGTCTCCAGGGCGATCGACATCCGCTCCCCCCGTCGGATGGCGGTCACCAGCAAGGCAAAGGCGGCCCGGCCCAGTGCCCGTGGGGAGCGCGGTAGCGCCTCATGGCGGGTGGAGCCGCTACGTATCGCCTGAGCCATTCGGATCGTCTGCCACTCGGCCGGAAGCTGCTCCAGGAGTCGGTAGCCGGCGAGGATGGCATACGTCAATCGGGGGCCGAGCCGGAGCTGTTGGTGGAAGCTCACCATCAGGCGGGTCCCGTCGGTGGTGAGCACGAAGCCGATGGCGCAGACGCCGATCACCAGGGTCCGGATCGCCAGCGACCCTCCCACCAGCAGGCCCTCCTGTGTCACGTCCAGCCATCCCCACTGCCAGGCGAGCCGGCCGGGTCGGGTCACGGCGTTTACGGTCAGGAGGCTGAATCCGAACAGGGCAAAGGGGGTATGGGCGGCCAGCAGCCGCCGCCAGGGAATCCTTCCCGCCGCCAGGACGCCCGCCAGGGCCAGCACGTAGAGGAGGGCCGGGGTCCAGGGGTCGAAGACGCCCAGGAGCACCGCCGAGACCGCTAGCAGGACCAGGAACTTGACCGTGGGGTTGCGATCCGCCAGCCAGGAGGAAGCGCCGGGGGATGTCACGCCGTCCTCCCGTCCAGTGAGGCCAGGAAGGGGCGCAACGGCAACCCGCTCTCGCCCCACCAGCGGAGAAGGGGAGGTGGGGGAATCCCCGCTTCCCTCAGCAGGGCTCGGTCGCTCAGGATCCTCTCGCTACCGGACAGTGCCAAGGGCCGGCCGTCGGCGAGCATCAGGACGCGGTCGGCCAGGCGACCGGCCAGGCGCAGGTCGTGGGTGGCGATCACCACCGCCTTGCCGGCCTGAGCCTGGCTCTCGAGGATGCCGGCTACCTGGTGCCATGTACGCCGGTCCTGTCCGAAGGTGGGCTCGTCCACCAGGAGTACATCGCGATCGAGGGAGGCGACGGCTGCCAGCGAGAGGCGCCGCTGCTCACCGCCGGAGAGACGGAATGGGTCGGAGTCGTCCAGCCCCGCCAGCCCGAATGCGGCCAGCGTCTGCGATACTCGGGATCTGTCGGTGCCGGTTCCGTGCGCCAGCTCCTGGCGGACCGTGCGTGTGAGGAACTGGTGCTCGGGGTGCTGGAATGCCATTCCCACCGAGCCTCCGGTCACACCCCGGGAGGGGAGGAGCCGGGCCAGGCCGAGAAGCAGGGTCGTCTTGCCGGATCCATTGGGACCTACCAGGGCCAGGATCTCTCCGGCCCGGAGGTCCAGGTCCACACCCTCCACCACGGTCTGACCGGCTCGCTCCACCGCGGCGTCGGCGCAGCTCATCAGCACTTCCCCAGGGTGGCGCCGGAAGGCGTCGCTCTCGGGCAGAGCGGTCCGGCTGTCGGCAGGCGGCGACTCCGGATCCAACCCGGCCACAGAGGAGAGCTCCCATC
>JBKHJQ010000068.1:0-9261 GCA_046538055.1 Actinomycetota bacterium | reverse complement strand
GCAGCAGGCGGGCGGGACCCGGCGGGTGCAGGAGCTGGTGGCCGAGAGCGAGCAGGCCGCAGAGGTGATCGAGATCCTCAGCTCCGAGCCTCTGGAGACCCGCCGGGTGGGCGGGGTGGACGAGGAGGAGGAGAACCTGCGGGGAGTGGTCGCCTTCGGCGGGCTCATCCTCATGTACATCGCCATCCTCTCCTACGGGTCCTGGATGCTGTCGGGTGTCACCGAGGAGAAGACCAACCGGGTGGTGGAGGTGCTGCTCTCCAGCCTCCGTCCCTGGCAGATCCTGGGCGGGAAGCTGATCGGAATCGGCCTGCTGGGCCTGGGACAGCTGGTCGTCCTGGTGGCGGTGGGACTCTCTGCCATCACGCTATCGGGCGCCTTCGAGATCCCGGCCGTACCCCTGGACAGCGCCGTGGCCCTGGTGGGGTGGTTCATCCTGGGATTCCTCCTCTACGCCATCATCTACGGGGCGGCCGGCTCGCTGGTCTCGCGAATGGAGGACGCCCAGAACGCCGCCGCCCCGCTCACCATCGTCGCCCTCATCGGATACCTGTTCAGCTTCGCCGCCCTGAATGACCCGGAGGGGACCGTGGCCATAGTGGGCACCTACATACCCTTCACCGCCCCCTACGTGGCACCCATCCGCCTCGCCATCGGGGACATAAGTCCCTGGGAGATGACCGTGGCGGTGGTCATCACGATCGCGACCATCGGCCTGCTGGTGAGGCTGGCGGGACGGGTCTACGCCGGAGGACTGCTCCGCTTCGGGGGGCGGGTGAAGTGGGCGGAGGCGTTCCGCTCGGCGGAGTAGCCGAGTCGGAAGCCGGAGGTCGGAAGCCGGAGGTCGGAAGCCGGCGGGGATGCCCCCCGCGTTCCCCGAGACGCATCCAGGCTGTCCCCCCCGTTCAGCTCCTCTCCCCGGCAGGGCGCATATGGCCGACGGCGCCGGAGGCCTCGGATCGCTTGACGTAGGTGGGGCGAAGCTCGATGGGCCGGGCCCGCACCTTCCTGCGCCGGATCCGCAGGTTGAGGAACTCGACGAAGACCGAGAACCCCATGGCGAAGTAGATGTAGCCCTTGGGGATATGCAGATCCCATCCCTCCGCCACGAGCGACATCCCGATCAGCAGGAGGAAGCTGAGCGCCAGCATCTTCACGGTGGGATGCTCGTTGACGAACTCGGAGATGGCGCCGGCCGCCAGCAGCATCACGACGATGGCGATGACGACGGCCGCGATCATGACACCGATCTCGTCGGCCATTCCCACCGCCGTGATCACCGAATCCAGGCTGAAGACGGCATCCAGCAGCACGATCTGGGAAATCACCCCGGCGAAGGAGGCCACCGCCTTCTCGGTCCCGTCGTGCGTCTCCTCTCCCTCCAGCTTCTCATGGATCTCGAAAGTCGCCTTGGCCAGGAGGAAGAGGCCGCCCAGTATCAGGATCAGGTCCCGTCCCGAGATCTCGTTGCCGAAGATGGAGAACCAGGTAGCGGTGAGACCGATGACCCATGAGATGGCGAGGAGCAGGAGGATCCGCATGACCATCGCCAGTCCCAGGCCCACATTGCGGGCTCGTGCCCGCTGGGCGACCGGGAGCTTGTCACTCAGGATGGAGATGAAGACGACGTTGTCGATCCCCAGGACGACCTCCAGCACGGTGAGGGTGACCAGGGCGATCCAGATGTCGGGGTTGGTGAGCCATTCCATGGACCGGGAGGCTACCCGTCTGCCGGCGGGTTGAGGGGGCAGGGCCCAGGGGGCCAGAACGCACCGAGGGCTGCTCCGGAGAGCAGCCCTCGGGCGGAGGAGGAGGGAAGGAGGTCAGCGCTTCACAGCCGCGATCTCGAACTCGAGCGTCACCTTCTCGGAGACCAGCACGCCCCCGGCCTCCAGGGGGGCATTCCAGCTCACGCCCCAGTCCTTGCGGTTCACCACCGTGGAGCCCTCCAGACCGATGCGGGTGTTGCCCCAGGGATCGATGGCTGCCCCGGTGAACTCCACGTCCAGTGTGACGGGACGGGTGGCACCCCGGATGGTCAGGTCCCCGGTCACCCGATACAGGTCGTCTTCATCGGTGGCCTCCACGGAGGAGGAGCGGAAAGCGATCTCGGGATACTCCTCCATGGCGAAGAAGTCGTTGCTCCGCAGGTGGGCGTCCCGGTCCTCGTTGCGGGTGTCGATGCTGGCCGCCTGGATCACCAGCTCAGCCTGCGAGCGGGCGGGATCCTCGGCATCCACATCGAGGGTCCCCTCGAACTCGGTGAACTGACCCCGCACCTTGGTCACCATGGCGTGCCGGGCCACGAAGCCGAATCGGCTGTGAGCGGGATCTATGTCATAGGTCCCGGTGAGGTCGGTCCGCTCCAGAGTGGCGGTGTGCCCTTCGTTGGTCATATCTATCTCCTTTCCAGAGGACCTGTCGAGCAGGTACCTCCAAGTGATGCCTGCCCAAAAGGTTGATGTGTCAACCTGGAAGATACACGAGACTGGTAGACATGTCAACTACCCTCCTGCTAGACTGGTGCCCATGGCCGACACCCCCTGGCTGGATGAGGCAGAGTCCCGCGCCTGGCGCGGCTACGAAGCGCTGAGCACGCAGCTCTCGGCGCGCCTGCACCGAAGCCTGGTCCGCAACACCGGGCTCTCGCTGTCGGATTACGCGGTGCTGGTCCATCTCTCCGAGGCCCCCACCGAGCGCCTCCGGGCCTTCGAGCTCGGCTCCGCCCTGCAGTGGGAGAAGAGCCGTCTCTCCCATCATCTCCGACGGATGGAGAACCGGGGCCTGGTGGAGCGAAGAACATGTGAGAGCGACGGCCGGGGCCTGTTCGTGCAACTCACCCCCGAGGGCCGCAAGGCGATCGAGGAAGCCGCCCCCCAGCATGTGGCGGACGTGCGCTCCTATCTCATCGACCAACTCTCCTCCGCCCAGCTCGCCAGCCTGGCCGAGATAGCCGAGAAGGTCCTGGCGGCCCTCCCCGACGACGAAGACCTCTGCGAGGCCTGACCGACCCGATCCTTGTCAGGGTCAGCCGATACCCTGCCCGATGATGGATGCCGTGGATGGCTTCGCTCCCCCCACCCGGGCCTGGTTCCAGGCCAGCTTTCCCGCGCCCACACCTGCCCAGGAGCGGGGATGGGAGGCGATCGGATCCGGCGCCCACACTCTCATCCACGCCCCCACCGGCTCGGGCAAGACCCTGGCCGCCTTTCTCTGGACCATCGATCGGCTCCTCCATGAGCCACTCCCCCCTCACTCCCAGCGTTGCCGGGTCCTGTACATCTCGCCTCTCAAGGCGCTCGCCTACGACATCGACCGAAACCTGCGGGCGCCCCTGGTGGGGATCCGCCAGGCGGCGGAGCGGCTGGGAGGCGAGCCCCTTCCCGAGCTCACCACGTTCCTGCGGACCGGCGACACACCGGCGCGGGAGCGCCAGCAGATGCAGCGCCGGCCGCCCGACATCCTCATCACCACCCCCGAGAGCCTCTACCTGCTGCTGACTTCCCGGGCCCGGGAGGCGCTGGGGACGGTTCGATGGGTGATCGTCGACGAGGTACACGCCGTGGCCGGATCCAAGCGGGGAGCACATCTGGCGATGAGCCTGGAGCGTCTGGAGGAGCTGGCCCCCGGTTTCCAGCGCATCGGGCTCTCCGCCACCCAGCGCCCCCTGGAGACCACGGCCTCCTTCCTGGGGGGAGGCGTAGCCGACGGCGAGGAGCGGACGGACCGCCCCGTGACGATCGTGGACGTGGAGCCGGATCGGGACATGGAGATGGAGATCGTCGTCCCGGTGGAGGACATGGCCGCCCCCGCCCCACCCGACCCGCTCGACCCCGACGCCACGCCCCCCCGCTCCATCTGGCCGGCGGTCTATCCCCGCATCCTCCGCCTGGTGGAGGAGCACGCCTCCACCATCGTCTTCGCCAACTCCCGACGGCTGGCGGAGAGGATATGCACCGAGATCAACGACCTGGCAGGACGGGAGCTGGCCCGGGCCCACCACGGTTCGGTGTCACGGGAGAAGCGGGTGGAGATCGAGGAGGCCCTCAAGCGAGGGGATCTCAAGGCAGTCGTGGCGACCTCCTCCCTGGAGCTGGGAATCGACATGGGGGCGGTGGACCTGGTCATCCAGGTGGAGTCGCCCGTGTCGGTGGCGTCCGGGCTCCAGCGGGTGGGGCGAGCGGGCCATCAGGTGGGAGCGACCAGCCGGGCCAAGCTGTTCCCCAAGTACCGGGGCGATCTGCTGGCGGCCACCGTGGTGGCGGCCGAGATGCGGGAAGGCCGGATCGAGCCGACCCGGCCGCCCCGCAACCCTCTGGACGTCCTCGCCCAGCAGATCGTGGCCGCAACAGTCATGGAGGATCGCACCGCCGACGACCTCTACGACCTGGCGAGACGGGCCTCCCCCTTCGCCACTCTCCCCCGATCCGCCTTCGACGCCACCCTCGACATGCTGGCGGGGCGGTACCCCTCCGACCTGTTCGCAGAGCTGAGGCCGCGGGTGAACTGGGACCGCACGTCGGGGACGGTGAGCGCCCGATCGGGTGCCCGCCAGCTGGCGGTGACCAACCCCGGGACCATCCCCGACCGGGGCCTGTATCGGGTGGTCCTCCCGGACGGCTCCCGGGTGGGCGAGCTGGACGAGGAGATGGTCTACGAGTCCCGGGAGGGCGACGTCTTCGTGCTGGGCTCGTCCAGCTGGCGCATCACCGACATCGGCATCGACCGGGTGGAGGTCGTGCCTGCTCCCGGGGAGCCGGCGGCCAAGGTCCCGTTCTGGCACGGGGACATGTCGGGCCGTCCGCTGGAGACCGGCCGGGCGGTGGGTCGGTTCATCCGCCACATGGGGGAGAGGGCGCCGGGGGAGGCCCGGGCGGAGCTGGTGGCCTCCTACGGCCTGGACGACCTCGCCGCCGGCAACCTGCTGGCCTATCTGGCCGAGGAGAGGGAGGCCACCGGGGTCCTCCCCGACGACCGGACCGTGGTGGTGGAGCGCTTCCGGGATGAGATAGGGGACTGGAGGGTCGTTCTCCTGTCCCCGCTGGGAGCGCGGGTGCACGCCCCCTGGGCGATGAGCCTCACCCAGAAGCTTCGGGGTCGCTACGGCGCCGACGTCGACGTCATATGGTCCGACGACGGGATCGCCCTCCGCTTCCCCGACGCCGACGAGGTTCCCTCCGGCGCCGAGCTGGTGGTGGAGCCGGAGGAGGTGGAGTCGCTGCTGTGGGATCACCTGGGGGATTCGGCCCTCTTCGCGGCTCGCTTCCGGGAGGCGGCCGGGCGTTCGCTTCTCCTCCCCCGCCGGCGGCCCGGGTCGCGGACTCCCCTGTGGCTGCAACGGAGGCGGGCGGCGGGCCTCATGTCGGTCGCCCGGCAGTTCGGGTCGTTCCCCGTCGTGCTGGAGACATACCGTGAGATCCTCCAGGACGACTTCGATGTGCCCGCCCTGGTGGAGGTGCTGGGCGAGATCCGGTCGCGGGCCATCCGGATGGTGGAGGTGGAGGTGGCATCCCCCTCGCCGTTCGCCTCCTCCCTCCTGTTCGCCTTCGTGGCCGCCTACATGTATGAGGCGGACACCCCCCTGGCGGAGCGGCGGGCCGCCGCTCTCACCCTGGACAGGGACATGCTCCGGGAGCTGCTGGGGGAAGGCGAGCTGCGCCAGCTCCTCTCCGCCGATGTGATCGCGACCGTCGAACTGGAGCTGCAGCGCCTGGCTCCCGAGTTCGCCGCCCGATCTCCCGACGCCGTCGTCGACCTACTTCGCCATCTGGGCCCGCTCACCTCGGGCGAGCTCGCCGCCCGCACGGACGGGATCGATCCGGACGCCACCGCCCGGGAAGAGTCGCGGGCCCGGCGGGTGATCGAGGTGCACCTGGGCGGGCAGCACCGCTGGGCGGCGGTCGAGGACGCCGCCCGGCTGCGGGACGGTCTGGGCGTGCAGCCCCCGCCGGGGGTGCCCCAGGCGTTCCTGGAGCCGGTGCCGGACCCCCTGGGCGACGTGGTGGGCCGCTACGCCCGCACACATGGGCCCTTCCCCGCCTCCGACGCGGCCGCCGCCCTCCACCTGGCCCCGGCGGTGGTGGAGACCGTCCTCGAGCGGCTGGAGGCGGCCGGGCGCGTCACCCGGGGGGAGTTCTCCCCGGGCCGATCCGGCGTGGAATGGGTGGACACCGAGGTCCTGCGACGGATAAAGCGGCGCTCGCTGGCGATGCTGAGGGGGGAGATAGAGCCGGTGGGTGAATCCGCCCTGGGCCGCTTCCTGCCCGCCTGGCAGGGAATGGGAGGCGAATCCCGGGGAAGGGCCGGCTTGGCGGATGCTCTCTCCCACCTGGTGGGCTACGACCTTCCCGCCTCCGTGCTGGAGAGGGACGTCCTGGCGGCCCGGGTGGAGGACCCCGCCCCGCTTCTCGATCAGCTCATGCTGGAGGGCGGGCTGGTCTGGATCGGACGGGGATCCCTGGGACCCCGTGACGGGAAGGTCGCTCTCTACGACCGGTCCAGTCTGCACCTCTTCCACCTGCCACGCACCGAGGATCCTCCCGGAGAAGGGACCCACGACCTCATCCGCCGGCATCTGGCCGACCATGGCGCCAGCTTCTTCGACGACATCTACTCCGGGGCGGGGGGAGGTGATCCCGAGGTGGTGCTGGAGCATCTGTGGGACCTGGTGTGGGCGGGAGAGGTGACCAACGACACGCTGGCGCCCCTTCGGGCGTTCCTGTCCCGGCGCCGGGGACGGGCCCCCCGCCGCCACCTGTCCTCCGCCTTCCCGCCTCACGCCGCCGGCCGGTGGTCCCTGACCGCACCCCTCCAGAACCGGCCCGTCTCCGACACCGAGCGCGCTACCGCCTGGGCAGAGCAGCTCCTGGACCGCCACGGCATCGTCGCCCGATCGGTGGTGGCGCACGAGGGACTGCCGGGGGGCTTCAGCCACCTCTACCCCGTGCTGGCCCGGATGGAGGAGACCGGCCGTGTGCGCCGCGGCTACTTCGTGGAGGGGCAGGGAGGCGCCCAGTTCGCCACCCCGGGAGCGGTGGACCGCCTCCGTTCCGGCGACGAATCGGGGCTGGTGGTCCTGGCCGCCACCGATCCCGCCAACCCCTACGGGTCGTGGCTCCCCTGGCCGGAGGCGGAGGCCCGCCTGGCCCGCGCCGCCGGCACCTACGTGCTGCTGCGGGACGGTGCCCTGGCGGGGTACGTGGAGTCCGGAGGTCGGCGGGTGCGGCTGTGGGACGACCCGGATCCGGACGAGGCGGCGTTCGCCCTGGCCCGGGTGGCTAGCCGCCACAGCCGGTTCACCATCGAGGAGGTGAACGGCGAGGACGTCACCGCCTCGGGTATGCAGGAGTCCCTCCGCCGGGAGGGCTTCGCCCTTTCCACCCGCGGCATCACATGGCGAGGGCCCCGTGCCCGGGGGTGATGACGTGGCGGCTCACTGCACGGAGGAGCCGATGGTGGTCGCCATCCGGAAACGAACCGTCTTTCCCCCCGCCTCGGGAACGACCTCCCATTCGGAGGCGAGGCGGTCGAGGAGGAGTATTCCCCGGCCGGTGGTGGCGTCGGGGCCGGGAATGCGAAGCTGAACCTCCCGGGTGCTCCGGTCGGACACGGAGAACTCGATCACGTCCTCTGCGATCTCCACCTCCAGGCGCACCGGGCTCCGGGCATGGGTGACGGAGTTGGTCACCAGTTCGGTCACCAACAGCTCGGCATCGACGGCAACCTCGGCCTGGATCCCCCACTCCTCCATCAGCTGTCGGACGAATCCCCGAGCCTTGCCGGGACTAGCCGACTCCGGCCTGAGTTCGAGACTCGGCACCCTCCCAGTGTAAGAAGGGTGCCTGCGCCACACCAGGCTATGACCTGGGTCCCTGGACTCTGCTTGAGACAGGGCGGGAATACGCTGGGAGAGAGTCGACCAGGGGATGACACACCATGCGCATCGCACTTCTAGCAGCGGACATGTTCGAGGACGTGGAGCTGTGGTACCCGTACTACCGGCTGCTGGAGGCGGGCCACCAGGTGGACATCGTGGGCTGCGAGGCAGGCGCCACTCACAAGGGAAAGAAGGGAACCTCCGTCGAGACGACGCATGCCGCGGCCGACGTGGCGGAGGTGGAGTACTCGGCCGTGGTGATACCGGGCGGGTTCTCGCCGGACTACATGCGGCGCTGCCGGCCCCTGGTCGATCTGGTCCGGTCGGTGGGCCAGGCAGGCCAAACGGTGGCGGCCGTCTGCCACGGACCGTGGATGCTCGCCTCCGCCGGGCTGGCCCGGGACCGGCGGGTGACGTCCTATCCGTCGATCCGGGTGGACCTGGAGCACGCCGGGGGGAATTGGGTCGACGAGGAGGTCGTGGAGGACGGCAACGTCATCACCTCCCGGCGGCCCGACGACCTCCCCGCCTTCATGCGCACGGTGATCGCCGCCCTGGAGCGCCAACCCGCCCCCCTCCCCTGAGAACCCGAATCCCGTGGGGGGTCACAGCTGGGCTGCTCTCGCCGCCAGGCGGGCCACCCCCACCCCGTCGTAGGCCCATCCGGCCACCTCCAGACCCCCGGGAAGCGACCGTCGGAGCAGCTCCACCATGCGGGATCGGGCCGGGGTGTACTGGGGGATCCCGGGACGATGACGGACGACGTGGCTGAACTCGGGGACGGGGTCGGAGCCCAGCACCCGGCCTAGCTCGAGGGTGACACGCTCGACAAGGGCCGCGTCGTCGGCGTCCACCACCCCGGGCGCCGTCGCTCCCCCCACGATGGCCTTGACGAGACCCCGCCCGGGGGGAGCGCGGTGGGGGGCGTAGGACGACTCGTACAGGAACCCCAGGGTGGCGAACCCCTCGTCCGGGCCGACCAGGGTCCCGAAACCGGGAGGGAGATCCCCGTCCAGCCCGAGCCACACCACCGCCACCGGCGCCCAATCGGCCGCATCCACGGCGGGAGCGAGCGACGGATGGATCCGGGCCAGCTCCTCGGGGGGTACCGCCGCCACCACCCGGTCGGCCTCCAGGACGTCCGGGCCGGTGATCCTCCAGGCTTCGCCGGCACGCTCCAGGCGCTCCACCGGCCAGGAAGGGCGCCACGCTCCACCCAGGTCGGCGGCGATCGCCTCCGCCAGCCGGGCGATCCCTCCCTCCACCACGTGGAGGGAGGGCCGGGTCCCCGTCCGGCGGCGGGCGGCCAGCGCCCCCCGCAGAAGAGAGCCGTGCCGGCGCTCCAGGCGTCCCAGGGCCGGGAAGGCAGTCTCCGCCTCCAGGGC